>JANYAG010000163.1 GCA_025361465.1 Gemmatimonadota bacterium | reverse complement strand
CGAGGCGCTCGAGGGTGAAGTGGAAATGCTGCAGACCACGGTGACCCGTCTGGGAGAGGAAAACCAGTTCCTGCAGCAGTTGCTCGAAGCGCTACCACCGCGCACCACCTTGCCGCCAGGCCAGGGATGAGCCGTCGCGGCTCCTCCCTGGTCGCCGCCGGAATCCTGTTCAGCCGCATCACCGGCCTGGTCCGCCAGCGGGTCATCGCGTTCTATCTCGGGCAGGGACCTGCGGCTGATATTCTGAACGCCGCGTTCCGGATTCCGAACTTCTTGCAGAACCTGTTTGGGGAAGGGGCCCTTTCCGCCTCATTCATCCCCAGCTATTCACGCCTGCTCGGGCAGGGCAGGGAGAAGGACGCGCGGCGGCTCGCCAGTGCCGTACTGTCGCTGCTGGCGCTCCTGATCGCCATCGTCGTCCTCCTTGGCGAGATCGCCACTCCGCTCCTCGTCGCGCTGCTGGTGCCCAAGTGGCATGGTGCCCAGCGAGACGCGACCATCGCTCTGGTCCGGATTCTCTTCCCGGGCGCAGGGCTGCTGGTGATCTCGGCCTGGTGCCTCGGGGTCCTGAATTCCCACCGTCGCTTTCTGCTGTCGTATGCCTCGCCCGTCGTGTGGAACGTGGCAATCATCCTCGCCGTGTTCCTGTTTGCCCGTCGCAGTGACCAGGACCATTTCATCATGGTCGCCGCATGGGGCTCGCTGGCAGGTTCGTTCCTGCAGGTGGCGGTGCAGTGGCCGGTCGTTCGTGCCGTCGGCGGGCAGGTTGGCTTGGCGAGCTGGCGAGGCGTTGCGGAGGTTCGCACCGTCGTCGCCGCGTTCGTCCCCAACATGGTATCGCGGGGCGCCAACCAGATTTCGGCATTCATCGATCTCTCGCTCGCCTCCTTCCTGCCTGCCGGTGCGGTGGCCGCGATGGCGAATGCGCAGGTCCTCTATACCTTGCCGGTGTCGCTCTTTGGCATGGCGATTTCCGCCGCCGAGTTGCCCGAGATGTCCCGTGAACAGGGCGACTCGGATACCGTGGCCAAGGCTCTCCGCATCCGGCTGGGCGCTGCCACCCAACGGCTCGCGTTCTACATCGTGCCCTCGGCAGTCGGATTCCTCGTCCTCGGTGGTGTCATCGCCGGAGCGATCTTCCAGACTGGGGCGTTCAAGCACGGCGACAGCAACTTCGTCTGGATCATCCTTGGCGGCTCATCCATCGGCCTGCTCGCCTCAACCCTCGGCCGACTCTATGCATCGACGTTTTATGCGCTGCACGATACCACCACGCCACTGCGATGCGGGATTGTGCGCGTCGCCCTCACCGGTCTTCTCGGCGTGGTCGCGGCACTGTTCCTGCCGGACCTGCTCGGCATCGATCACAAGTGGGGGGCCGCGGGCCTGACCGCGTCGGCAGGCATCGCGGGGTGGGTCGAGTTTGTGCTGTTGCGTCGCGGGTTGTGCCGCCGACTCGGCCAGTTTGCCCTGCCGACGCGCGAGCTGGCGAAGCTCTGGCTGGCCGCCGGCATCGCCGCGTTGGCGGGCACCGGAGTGCGGCTGGGCCTGGCGGACATGCAGGCACGGCCGCTGCTGCTCGCCCTCGTGGTCCTTCCGGTGCACATCATTCTCTATTGCAGCATGACGTCCTGGTGGAATATTCCGGAGGCCGCGGTGCTGACCGAACGCGGTCGGTTGCTCGTGCGCAGGGTGCTCCGCCGGCCATGAACGAGGCGCTCCAGCGCAAGCTCGACTCGCTGCCGGACGGTCCCGGGGTCTATCTCTGGAAGGACGCCGCCGGCGAGCTGCTGTATGTCGGCAAGGCTCGTAACCTGCGCTCGCGGGTTCGCTCGTACTTTGCGAGCGACGGGCAGGATTCTCCCAAGCAGGCGCTGCTGGTACAGCGGATCGCCGATGTCGAGACCATCGTCGTCGGTAACGAGACTCAATCGTTACTGCTCGAAAACAACCTCATCAAGGAATACCAGCCCCGGTTCAACGTCCGGCTGAAGGACGACAAGAGCTATCCGTCGATAGCGATCACCCTCGGCGAGCCGTTCCCTCGCGTCCTGGTCACCCGTCGGCGGGACCTGCCGGGCGCCCGCTACTACGGACCGTACACCGATGTGTCCGAGATGCGACGCGCCCTGACGCTGATCCGGCGGATGTTCACGGTCCGGTCATGCAGTGACGACCTCCCGCGCGAGCGCCGCGATCGCCCCTGCCTCGACAACCACATCGGGCGATGCAAGGCACCCTGCGTCGGCTGGCAGTCGGAAGCGGACTACCGCAGCATGATTCGCGAGGTGTTCGATTTTCTCGAGGGCCGCACGGTCGACCTCAAGGCCCGCATCCGCGACATGATGCACGAAGCGTGTGGCCGGGAGGACTTCGAGCGCGCGCGAGACTTCCGCGACGCCATCAAGTGGCTCGACCAGCTGGACACACC
>JANYAG010000042.1 GCA_025361465.1 Gemmatimonadota bacterium | reverse complement strand
CTCTTGGCCTGGCGCGCCCGGGGGCTCAATCGCACCCACTCGAGCTCGCGCTGGAGGGTGCGCTGCCGGGCCGACGCCTGCTTCTCCTCCACCTCGAGCTTCCGCTCCTTCTGGTCGAGCCAAGAGGAGTAGTTCCCCTTCCAGGGGATCCCCGCGCCGTTGTCGAGTTCGAGGATCCACTCCGCCGCGTTGTCGAGGAAGTAGCGATCGTGGGTGATCGCGACAACTGTCCCGGGGAACTCCTTGAGGTAGCGTTCGAGCCAGGCCACTGACTCGGCATCGAGGTGGTTGGTCGGCTCATCGAGGAGCAGCATGTCGGGTTTCGACAGCAGCAGCCGGCAGAGCGCGACCCGTCGCTTTTCGCCGCCAGAAAGGGTGGCGATGCTCGCCTCGCCGGGAGGACACCGAAGGGCATCCATCGCGATGTCGATCGTGCGATCGAGCTCCCAGGCGTTGGCGGCATCGATGCGATCCTGCAGTGCCCCCTGCTTGTCGATCAGCGCCTGCATCTCGTCGTCCGTCATCGGTTCGGCAAAGCGGGCGCTGATCTCCTCGTACTTGGTCAGGAGGTCGCGGATCGGCTGCAGCGCCTCCTCGACATTGCCGCGGACGTCCTTGGCGGGGTCGAGGACCGGCTCCTGCGGGAGGTAGCCGATCCGGACGCCGTCCATTGGCTTGGCTTCACCAAGAAAATCGGTGTCGACGCCGGCCATGATCCGCAGTAAGGTCGACTTGCCGGCACCGTTGCCACCGATGACGCCGATCTTGGCGCCTGGATAGAACGAGAGATAGATCCCCTTGAGGATCTCGCGCTGGGGCGGGACGACCTTGCGGAGGTCCCGCATCGTAAAGATGTATTCACCGGCCATGGGGGCCGAAGATAGCAATGCAGGGGGCGGGGCGCGCCCCCCGGCCATTAAGATTCCGCCGTGACCCTCACCCTGGCGCGCGGTGCTCTGCTCGGCCTTCTGGCCATCCTCGACGTCGCGATCGTGGGGGCCCAGGCACACCCCGCCACGGGGCGCCCGGGTCCGGTGGCACCGGTGGTGCGGGCGATCGAACTGCGCCGCCAGAATGTCTTTGACTCTGCGGAAGCAACGAATTGGGTCACTCGGCTGGCGAACAGGCTGCACGCCCAGACTCGCGCCTCGGTGGTCCGGAACGAGCTTCTGTTTCGCGCGGGCGCTCCCCTCGACTCGGGCCTGGTGGCCGAGTCGGCGCGGAATCTTCGGCGCCTGCGCATCTTCCGCGACGTGACCATCGACAGCGTGACGACCGATTCCGGCCTGGTTGCGCGTGTCACCACGCGGGATGGCTGGACCACTTCGCTCGACTTCACGGTGCAGAGCAGCGGCAGCCAGGTGGCATGGGGCACGGATTTTTTCGAATCGAACTTCCTCGGGACCAACTCCCGGGTGATGGCCGGCTATGTCCACGGTATCGATCGGTCGACGGCACAATTCGAGTTCACGCGTCCCCGCCTGATCGCCAACACCATCGGCACGCAACTCTACTACGAACATCGCTCCGATGGCGATCAGTACGTGGTGGGGCTCTCGAAGCCGTTCACCTCGCTTGCTGCTGCCGGCGGCGCAGACGTTTCCGTCCAGGGTTTTGACGGCAGGATCCTCCGCTTCATCGGGGGCGAGAGAACTGCGAGTGACACCTTCCAGCGGCGCGCCACGATCGCTCGGCTGCATGCCGCGACGGCGTGGCACGCGGACTCGCGTGGGTACCTGCGCATCGGCCTGTCGGCCCAGCTGCGCCGCGACGACGCCCTACCCGAATCCTCCAGCCTCGCCATGCCGCATACCGTCACCGCCGCCCTCGGTCCGTCCATCGAGTGGCGGCGCGCGCACTATGTCGTGACCCGGAGTTTCGAGCAGTTCGGGCAGGTAGAGGACGTCGACTTGAGCACCCGCGTGCGGTTCGACCTCCTGGCGGCGCCGCGCGCACTGGGCTATGCCCACGACGGGATCGGGCCATCGGTCTCAATCCGGATCGGTGCACCGATTCCCGGCGGCTTTGGTTTCATCGACGGGAGGGCCGGGGGGATCTACAGTGCCGCCGGGCTGGATTCTGGAACGGCCGCGATGGCGCTGACGGCCGTGGTCAAACCGGCGGCCGGACGTGGGCGCCTCCTGTTGCACGGCGAGGGAAACTGGGCAAGGAACGTCGCGGTGGGCAGCGAGTTTGACCTCGGCTTCGGGATCGGGCCGCGCGGCTTCCGCTCGCACGCGTTCACCGGGGACCGTGCCTGGCTTGTGACCGCGGAGTATCGCTACACGCTCTTCCCCGATCTCGGCAAACTGGCCGGCCTTGGCGTCGCCGCGTTCGCCGACAAAGGAGGCGCCTGGTTTGCCGGGTCGCTCCATCGCGCCGGCACCGATGTCGGTGCCGGGTTGCGCATTGGGCCGACGCGCCAGGCCGACCTCAGGACGACACGGATCGATCTCGTCCGCCGCTTCGCCAATGACGTCGAGCACGCCCATTGGGTGCTCGTCATCGGTCGCGGCTTCACCTTCCGGACGGCGCCGTGAGTCCGGACCGCAGCGGAGGCGGGGGCCGCAGGATCCCGCGCGCGGCGCTGGTCGTGGTGCTCGTCGCCGCGTCGATTCAGTTGCTCGTCGGGGCACTGGGGCCGCTCGACGGCGATGAAACGCTCTATTGGGAATGGGCGCGACAGCTCGCCTGGGGGTACTTCGATCATCCGCCCGGGGTGGCCTTCCTGGTGCGCCTTGGGGTGGAACTCTTCGGCGTGAACGCGCTGGGTGTCCGGGCCATGGCCGTGCTGGCCAATCTCGGTGGGTCGTTGATGCTCATCGCGCTCGCCCGTCGTCACGGCGACGACCGCGCCGCCCTTCGGGCCGCCCTGATCGTCGCCTGCATGCCGATCCTGACCAACTGGCTGATGCTCGCCACGCCGGACACGGCGTTGTTCTTCGCGGAGATGGCGGTCCTGCTCGTGGTCGACAACGCGTTGCGGGAACCGCCGCGGAGCGCGACCTCGCTGCGCTGGTGGCTCCTCGCCGGGGTCATGCTCGGGATCGCGGCCCTCGCCAAGGAGCTCGCCATTCTCCTTCCGATCAGCATCGTCGCGGCATGCCTCAGTCACAAGCAGCTGCGGTCCCGGCTGCGCGAGCCTGGTCCCTATCTCGCGTGCCTCGTGACCGCGGTGGTGATCGTTCCCCTGGTGCTCTGGAACCGGGACCATGACTGGGTGTTGTTGCGGTTCATCTCTGAGCGCGGATTGGGGCCTGAACAGGGCGGCGCCGCCGGCCGCGAACTGGAGTTTCTGGCGGGACAGGCCGGGTTGGTCTCCCCGCTGCTCTTCCTGCTGCTTGGTGTCGCGGTATTCCGGACCTTGCGAGATCACCTCGATCCCCGGCGTCACCTCCTCGCCGTGTCGGCCCTGGTCCCATTCGCCTGGTTCGCCGTGGCTGCGCTCCGCCATCCGATGGAAATCAACTGGGTGATGATGGCCTATCCACCGGCCGCCATCCTGCTGGCGACAAGCGCGGAGAGCCAGCGCTCCCGGCGATGGCTGACGGTCGCGCTGACGCTGGGTGGCGCCATGGTGTTGCTGCTCTATCTCCACACGGCCGTGCCGGTGCTTCCGTTTCCGCCGATGAGCGACCCGATTCGCCGGGGTCACGGCTGGGCCGAGGTCGCCGAGCGGGTCGATGTGACGAGGGCATCCGTCGGGAGGCGTGCCACCTGGATCGCGGGCAATCGATTCCAGGACGCATCACAACTGGCGTTCCATCTCACCGGACACCCGTTCGTTTTCTCGCTCAATATCCGGAGCCGCGCAAACCAATACGACCTCTGGCCCGGCTTCTCGCAGCAGGCCCGGCCCGGCGATGGGCTCATCCTCGTGCTCGACGATTCCACCGAAGCATCGATTGCGCACGGCCTGGCGCCGTATTTTTCGCGGATCTCGGCGGGCGAGCGAATCGTGGTCGGTGGCGACCGGCCATCCCTGGTGCCGAAGCGAATCTGGATCCTCGAATGCTGGCAGGGGCGATGGCCGACGTTCTCACGGCGCGGCGGCCAGATCTTCGCCGCCGCCACCGCCACCGAGGATACGACGCCTCTGTCGGCCCGCATCCAATGCGAGACTGCCACGCCGTGACCCGTCGCCTGCTCTTCTTTGCCAGTCTTCTCGCCGCGCCGCTTCCGGGGCAGGGGCGCGACTGCGATGGCTACCTCACCATGCTGGTCGTTCCGGCGGGATACTGCGTCCGGGTGTTCGCCGACAAGGTCGGGCCGGTGCGGCATCTCGTGGTGCTGCCGAATGGCACGCTGGTCGCCGGGATGCTGGCTGGGGGCGGGCTGGTTCGCCTGCGCGATACCAACGGCGACGGGACCGCTGATGACATCGTGCGGTTCGGACCATCGGAACCCGGGACCGGAGTCGCCTGGGCCAACGGGTGGCTGTACTTCGCCGCCGACAAGGGCGTGATCCGCTATCGCTGGCCGGAGACGGCCGCAGCGCCGAATCCGACCGGAGAATGGATCGCCCCCAACCTCCCGGTGGGTGTCTGGGGGTCGGCGCACACCATGAAGGGGATTGCCGTCGGGCGCGACAGCGCGTTGTACGTCAGCATCGGTTCGGAGACCGATAACTGCCAGGTGAATGATCGCGAGCCCAATTCACCCGGGAAGTGGCCCTGTGGCGAGCTTGCCCGGCGAGCTGGCATCTGGATCTTCCGCCCGACGGCGGATGGCGCCGTTCCCTGGGCTGGGCGGCGCTTCGCCACCGGGCTCCGCAATTCCGAAGCCCTCGCGATCGATCCCGCCAATGACCGGCTCTGGGGCGCCACGCACGGGCGGGACTACCTGAATCGGGTCTGGGGATGGAGTGACGTCGCATCGTCGCAGCAGCCGGCGGAGATGCTGGAGCTGGTGGTCGCCGACGCCGATTATGGCTGGCCGTATTGCCAGGGCTTCTGGAAGCGCGCCGGGACGACGCTCGTTCGCGCTCCCGAATACGCCAACCGGCCCGAGGTGGACTGCAGTCTCAAGAGCGGTCCGGTGATGGGATTCCCTGGGCACTGGGCGCCAATGGCCATTGCGGTGACCGGGAGTCGCATGCCTTCGGCCTACCGCAACGGACTTGTGATCGCGTTTCACGGCTCCCGTTCGCGCGCGCCCCTGCCGGAGGACGGCCATTTCCTGGTCTTTGTTCCCTTCGACGATTCCCGTCGCCCTTCGGGCGAGTTCCAGATCCTGCTGCGGACCGAAGGGCCTATCGGCTCGTTGCGGATGGCGGGCGTGGCCGCCGGACCCAGCGGCTATCTCTATGTTGCCGACGACGAGCACGGGCGGATCTACCGGATCGAACCCCACCCACCTGCCAAGCGGTGAGCCCACCTTCCCTCGAGGCGGCCGTCAACCACGCGGGGGAGGGTCTTCGTAGTATTCTACTGGAGCTGAGTCGTTCACCCTCCCCCTCTCAGAAAGCACCCACCTGATGCTCCGACTCCCCTTCTGGGCTGGTGTTGTGACCATCGGCCTTGCGTCCGGGGGAGCGCCGCCGGGACAGGGACCGGCGTGTGATCGGGACAATGGCGGCCTCGTCGTCCCGGCGGGATTCTGCGCCACCTTGTTTGCTACGGTCGAGTCGCCTCGACACCTGGCGGTTGGCCCGAAGGGGGACGTCTTCGTGTCGGGAACCCGCGGTGGGGTCACGGCCTTGCGCGACCGCGACGGGGACGGCCACGCCGACACCACCGCCACATTCGGCGCGAGCTATGGCGCCGGCGGCACCGGGATCGCGATCACCGACGATGCGATCTACTACGCACCCAACGACAAGGTGATCCGCTTCGCCTGGCAACCGGGATCGCTGCTGCCCAGCGACGGTGGTACGGTGATCGTGCGGGACCTCCCGACCGGTGGCCATACCGCCAAGCCGATCACCCTCGGCAAGGATGGATCACTCTTCGTGGATCAGGGGTCGCCCGGGAACGTTTGCGTCGGGCAGGGCAGTCCCACCCGCGGCGCTGTCCCCCCGGAGCCGTTTCCGGTGTGTGCCGACCTCGAGCACCGCGCCGGCATTTGGCGGTACGATGCCAGGAAACCCGGCCAGACTCTGGCGGATGGCGAACGCTGGGTCACCGGCTTCCGGAACGGGATGGCAATCGGAGTCGAGCCGACCACGGGGGTACTCTGGGGCGCCACGCACGGGCGCGACCAGCTCGGCCTCTGGCCCGGTTACACGGTGGAGGACAATGCCGAGAAGCCGGCCGAGGAATTCGGCATGTTGACCAAGGGGAGCGACTTCGGCTGGCCGTATTGTTACTACGACCCGATCGCAAGGAAGAAGATGCTCGCGCCCGAATACGGGGGTGACAACGTCAAGCAGGGGCCGTGTGCGCGGAAGAGCCAGCCGGTGATCGCCTTCCCTGGGCACTGGGCTCCGCTGCAGCTCGCCTTCGTTCCAGCCCGCAACTTGCTGGGCGCGGCGTACGCGTCGGGGGCATTCATCGCGTTCCATGGGTCATGGAACCGGGCACCGCTTCCACAGGATGGGTTCCGGATCGTATTTATTCCATTCAAGGACGGCAGGGCAACGGGGCAGTATTCAACATTCGCGAAAGGCGCCGGCAGTGGCCCGTCGTCACAGATCAAGTTGAGTGGCGTGGCGGTGGCACCGGAGGGCAACGCGATCTACATGGCGTCCGACCAGGTGGGCAAGGTGTGGCGAATCATCCCCATGGGAGGCAAATGATGCGAGGATGGCGTTCCAAATTCGGAGTCCTGATGGCATGCGCGGCGGCCTTGCCCGCGGCGATGTGGGCGCAGGTCAATCCCGCCCCGGCGGCCCCGCCGCTGCAGGTGGGAGACATCGCGCCGGAGTTCAGTCTTCCAGTCAGCACCAAGGAGGGGCAGGGAAACGTCCCGGCCCGCCTGCGGGACTTCCGCGGGCAGACGGTGGTCCTCGCGTTCTTTCCGAAGGCACGGACCGGTGGCTGAACGATTCAAATGAACGCGTACCGTGATCAGTACGCGCAGCTCTTCAACGGTGGCAAGGATGTGGTCCTGCTCTCCATCAGCACGGATCGCCCCGACGCGCAGTCGTCGTGGGCGAAGGACTCGAACTACGTCTGGCGCTTCCTGAGCGACAGCGGTGGCACGGTCGGCAAGCTCTACAACACCTTCGGCCGGGCGTTCGAGAGTCGCACGGTGTACATCATCGCACCAGATGGTCGGATCGCACACATCATGAAGCCGTTCAACGAAATCGACCCGGCGTCCTATGCCGAAATGAAAGTCGCCATCGACTCCGCTCGCGCGGGCCGACGGAAGCCCTGAATCCAAGGAGAAACATCCAATGAAGGCGCAGGTGAACCACGCGGTGATGGGTACTCTCCTGGTGACCCTTCTCTCCGGCGTGCTGGTGCCGACGTCGGTCCGGGCGCAGGATCGCCTCAAGCTGATGCCCGGCTATGACCAGTACACCAAGGCCAATGCGCAGCTCGTCGCGGCCGGGCCGTTGATGGTGTCGGGATCGGTCCTGGGCGGCGGCGGATTTGGAGGCCGCGGAGGTGGCCGGGCTGGCGGCGCCCCTGGTAGCGGTCCCATCGCCTGGGCTGCCGATGGCAAGGGGTTCGATTACACCTGGAACACCAGGAAGTTCCACTTCGACCTGGCCACCAGGAAGGCGACCGAGCTGCCGAGCGATACCATGGTGTCAGCCCCCGTGGCTCCCGGAGCTGGTGGGCGCGGTGGGCGCGGAGGTGGGCGGGGCGCCAGCATCGCCGCTGCCGGGCCCTGCAGCGAGGGCCCGATTGACCGAGGCCGTCAGGCCACGATCGTCGCCTCGCCCGATGGCAAGTTCCACGCGATGTACCGCGATCGGAACCTCTTCATGGGCGACGCCGAGTGCGGCAACGTCTCGCCGATCACCTCGGATGGCAGCGAGAAGGAGCGCATCAAATATGGGTCCGGTTCATGGGTCTACGGCGAGGAACTGGGCCAGACTTCGGCGATGTGGTGGAACCCGACCGGCACCAGGCTGGCGTACTATCGCTTCGACGAATCGAAGGTCCCCGATTTCTACATCACGCAGGATGAGACCAGGATCCAGACCAAGCTCGATGTCGAGGCGTATCCCAAGCCGGGCGTGCCGAATCCCGTGGCGGACCTCTTTGTCTATGATCTGGCGACCAAGCGAAGCACCCGGATCGACGTGCGCGATGGCAAGCCGTTCACCAACGATGTGGTCGGGCACTACGCCTATCAGGTCGGCTGGTCCCCGGATGGCAAGGAACTCCTTTTCAACCGTACCAACCGCCGGCAGAACATCATCGAGTTCGTGGCGTGCAGTCCCGAGACCGGGCGTTGCCGGGTGATCATCCGCGAAGAGTGGCCCACCGGCTGGGTCGAGAATCACCCGCCGATGCGCTACCTCGCCGACAGCACCCGTTTCATCTGGCAGTCGGAGCGGAACGGCTTCAAGAATTTGTACCTGTACGATTTGAGCGGGAGGCTGATCAACCCGATCACCCAGAATCAGTTCGAGGTGGCCAGCATCGTCCGGGTTGACGAGAAGGCCAACACGCTCTGGTACATGGGGCGCGACGGCGACAATTTCATGAAGCTGCAGCTGCACAAGGTCGGTCTCGACGGCAGGAGCGACCGACGCCTCACCGATCCGGCCTTCACGCACCAGGTCGATGTCTCGCCGGACGGCAAGTACTTCGTCGACGTGGCCCAGACACACGACCAGCCACCGCTCTCGCAGCTGGTGGATGTCGCCAAGGCCACCCCGGTCGCCCAGCTCGCCAAGAGCGACATCAGCAAGATGGAGTCCCTTGGCGTCCGGAAGATCGAGGTGTACTCGTTCCTGGCCGCCGATGGCAAGACGAGGCTGTTCGGCGCGATCGAGTTCCCGCTGGGCTTTGACCCGGCGAAGAAGTACCCGGCGCTGGCACCAGTGTATGGCGGCCCGGCGTCGGGCGGCGAGCCGAGCGAGACCTTCCGGGTGCCCACCGCGGCCTCGACGGCCAATTACGGATTCCTCGTCCTCTCGCTTCACACCCGGGCGACCCCGGGCATGGGGAAGCGCACCCTTGACGCGCTCTACCTCAAGCTTGGTCAGACGGAGATCGATGACATGGCCGCGGGGGTGAAGGCCCTCTGGGATCGGCCGTACTTCGACAAGAATCACGTCGGGATCTACGGCACGTCCTATGGCGGCTACAGCTCGGTGATGGCGATCCTCCGCTATCCGGACGTCTTTGCCGCGGCGTCGTCGGAGTCCCCCGTCACCGACTGGCGGCATTACGACACGATCTACACCGAGCGGTACATGTGGATCCCCGAGGAAAATACGGACGGCTATGACAAGGGGTCGGCGATGCAGTACGTCGCCAACTTGAAGGGCGAACTGTTGCTCTACTATGGCAGCATCGACAACAACGTGCACAACACCAACATGATGCAGCTCATCAAGGCGCTGCAGGCGGCAGGCAAGCACTTCGAGGTGCAGGTGGGGCCTGATCTCGGGCACACATCGGTCAACGGCAATCGCCGGCTGGAATTCCTGATCCAGAGCCTCGTCGTCAAGCCGATGTACGGGCTGGCATACTAGCCCTCAGTCTCGCGCGAACACACAACGGGCGGCGCTGTAACGCGCCGCCCGTTGTCGTCCACACCCCCTCGCGCCCTCAGGGCTTCAGGGGCGACAGCACCCACTTGTCCGGTGTCGGCCAACCCTCGAGATCGAGCACGTAGTCCGGATCGTTGAAGTTCACTTTGGGCCATCGCTTGATGTTGTCGGGCGCGATCACTCCGCCGACCAGCCCCATCGC
>JANYAG010000322.1 GCA_025361465.1 Gemmatimonadota bacterium | reverse complement strand
GCGGATCGCGTCCTGCACGTACCCGACCGCCAGCTCGACCGCCTCATTGATCGGCACCTCGCGGGCAAGCCAGGCCGTGATCGCCGCTGAGAGGGCGCAGCCGGTCCCGTGGGTGGAGCGGGAGAGCAGGCGCGACTGGGTGAAGCGCTCGACCCCGTGCGGCGTGACCAGGATGTCGACGAGGATGTCGCTCTCCAGGTGTCCCCCCTTGATCAGCGCGTTCCGGGCACCCAGGGCGAGCAATGCTTCGCCGGCGGCGACCATGGTCGAGGGATCGTGGACCCGCATGCCAGTGAGCATCTCCGCTTCGTGCAGGTTGGGGGTGATGCAGAGGGCGAGCGGCACCAGGTGCCCGCGCACGGCCTCGACCGCGTCGTCGGTCAACAACTTGGCGCCGCTCGAGGACACCATCACCGGATCGAGGACGTAGTTGCCCCAGTGCCGGCCGGCGAGGGCTTCGGCCACCAGCAACACCAGTTCCCTGGTCGCCAGCATCCCGGTCTTGACCGCTTGCGGGGGGAGATCCTCGGCCAGCGCGTCGATCTGGGCCTGGACCACCTCGGCCGGGATGGGGTGAACCGCGCGGACACCGAGGGTATTTTGCGCAGTAACCGCGACCACCACTGACGTGCCAAACACCTGGTGGGCGGCGAATGTCTTGAGGTCTCCCTGGATCCCCGCGCCGCCGCCGGAGTCCGAGCCGGCAATGGTCAGCGCGATGGGTCGTGTCCCTGGTTCCACTTTGCCTCCGAGCCCATGGCCCTGCTGAGCACGATCCGCGATCTGCACCGCCGCAAGGGACGCGACCGCCGCGGCCTCGCCCTCGCCGAAGGTGTCCGCCTCGTCGAAGAAATGCTTGCCGCCGACGCTGCGTGCAAGGGCGCCGTCATCGCCCCGGCGCTGCTGGCGACCCCGCGGGGGCTTGCCCTCCGCTCGGCGCTCCTCGAGCGGGGCGTGCCGGTGACCGACGTCAGCGACGACGATTTGATCGAACTCGCCGCCACCGAACATCCCCAGGGGATCGTCGCGATTTACGCCCCGCGAGCATGGACGTTTGAGGACCTCGTCGCTGCACCGGGACGGCCGATCCTCGTCCTTGATGGCGTGCAGGACCCCGGCAACGTCGGCACCATCGCCCGGACGGCCCTCGCGTTCGGGTCGGCCGGACTCGTCGCGCTCCCCGGGACGGTGGACCTCGCCAATCCCAAGGTCGTTCGCGCCGCCATGGGGGCGCTCTTCCGCCTGCCGTCGATGCACGCTGATATCGCGCCGCTGGTCACCTGGCTTGGCCGCAAGCACGTCGCACTCTGGGCGACGGCGGTCGATGGCGAGACCCTGGCGGATGCTCCGCAGGAGCCAATTGCCATCGCCCTCGGCAACGAAGGCGCCGGACTGTCCGCGGAAGTGCTTGCCCAGGCCGCGCGCCGGGTGAGCATCCCGATCCAGCCGGCGGCCGAGTCGCTCAATGTGGCCGCCGCGGCGGCGATCCTGCTCTATCAGGTCTCCCGATGCACATCCTGATCGCGGGCGTGGGTCCTCAAGCGCTTCCGTTCGCCCTCTATGCCGCGGCCATCGGGCTGCTGGTTGGCTCGTTCCTGAATGTCTGCATCGTGCGCTGGCCGGCCGAGGAGTCGGTGGTGCGGCCGCGCTCGCGCTGCCCGGAGTGCGGCAACCTGATCGCCTGGTACGACAATATTCCGGTGGTCTCGTGGCTGATGCTTCGTGCCCAATGCCGGCATTGCAAGCTGCCGATCCCGGTCCGCTATCCGTTGATCGAGCTCGCCGTCAGTGTGATCTGGGGACTGGCCGCCTGGCACTACGGCGCGAACATCGAGGCACTCCGCGCGGCGCTCTTCGGCACCATTCTCCTGGGCATCGCAGTCTGTGATGCGCGCGAGTACATCATCCCCGATGAGTTCTCGGTCGGCGGGATGGTGCTCGGCATCCTGCTCGCGGTCGCCGGTGGAATGTTGCCGTGGCCGCAGGCGCTTCTCGGCGCCGCAATCGGCTTCACCCTGCTGTGGGTGGTGGCGTGGCTCGGGACCAAGCTGCTCGGGCAGGATGCCATGGGCGGTGGCGACATCAAGATGCTGGCGATGATCGGCGCCTTCCTTGGCTGGCAGGGTGTGCTGCTCTCGCTTTTCCTCGGGGCGACGCTCGGGACGCTGATCTTCCTCCCGCTCAAGCTGGCGGGCCGGGACAAGCTGGTGCCGTTCGGGATCTTTCTTGCCCTCGGTGCCGCGGCGTGCTGGATCGTCGGCCCGGCGATCCTCGATTGGTACCTGTCGATGATGGTGGGCCAGTGATCGCGATTCGCCGGGTGTTGGCGATCATCCTGGTGTGCGCCGTCGCCTGTCGCGGCGAGTCGCAGCAGACCCAGCAGGTCGGCGAGCGGCAACTCAAGGTGATGGTCGACTCGCTGATGCCGGTAGTCGCCAAGCAGGCCGGGCTCACCTTCAAGTTCACGCCGAAGAGTGCGGTGCGATCGCGCGACCAGATTCGCGCCTACCTGCTCGCCAAGCTCAACACCGAACTCCCGCCGGCCCGCCTCGAAGGCATGGTGGCCGCCTACCGTCTGCTCGGCATGCTCCCCGACACGCTCGATGTCAAGCAGCTCTTCATCGATCTCTACACCGAGCAGATCGCCGGCTTCTACGACCCTGATTCGACCACCTTCTATGCCGTCGAAGGCGGCACTCGCGCCGAGCTGCAGCTGGTGATTTCGCATGAGCTGGTGCACGCGCTGCAGCACCAGTATGTCCCGCTCGACTCGATCATGCGGGACGTGCACGATGCCGATCGGCTGGCAGCTTCGCAGGCAGTGTTCGAGGGCCAGGCGACGCTCACCTCGCTGATCGCGATGCTCCCCGACAAGCAGCTGCTCACCGACGATGGCTTCTGGGAAACATTCAAGGAACAGCTCCGCAACCAGCAGGCCGGCGCGACGGTGTTCTCGCGGGCGCCGCTGGTGATCCGCGAGGACCTGACCTTCCCGTACGTGCAAGGGTCGGAGTTCGTGCGCTGGTTCCAGTCCCATCACCCGGGGGAGCAACCCTTCGGCGCCAACCTTCCCCGGTCCACCGAGCAGGTGCTCCATCCCGACCGGTACGAGGCGCACGACGAGCCGATCGACCTGCGCTTCGCCGGCGACACCGTCGGGCTGCTGCACGAGGACACCTTCGGGGAGTTCGAGATCGCCTTGCTCCGCTCGGCGCTCCGGCACGACCATGGGGTCGACACCGACCAGGCGATGGGGTGGGGCGGCGACCGGCTCCGGGTCTTCCGCACGCCCGATGGTCCGGCCCTGGTCTGGGTGACCGTCTGGGACGAACCCCGCTTTGCCCTGCGCTTCCGGAGCCAGGTGGCCGTTCCGGTCGCTGCGTTACAGCGGGCGGGGTACCGGACCGGGGTGGCCGCGCTCCTGGTCGGTGGAAAGGCGGCCATCCGGATTGTCATCGCGCCCACCGGATGGGGGAGATGGAAGGCCCTGCCGGCGGTCGTTGGAGCGCATTAGGTCCTCGTCCCGACCCCGAGCCGCAGGCGAGGGCGGAGGGACCTGAGGTCCTTCGCTTCGCTCAGGATGAGGGACGATCCTGCTCCAGCCCCTGCCACTGTTACTGTCTCCTACCCTAACCTGCCGTCCCCGCCTATCTTAGAAGGCTATGTTCGACCAGCTCTCCTCCCGGCTGACCGACGCCCTGCGCCGTCTCACCGGTCGGGGGGTGTTGACGGAAGAGGCGGTCCGCGAAGGACTTAGGGAGATCCGCCGGATCCTCCTCGAGGCCGACGTCTCCTTCGACTTGACCCGCGAGTTCCTCGAGCGGATCCAGGCGCAGGCCGTGGGCCAGGAAGTCCTCAAAGCGGTTCGCCCCGGCCAGCAGTTGGTCAAGATCGTCTATGACGAGCTGGTGGCGCTGCTGGGAGAGAAGCAGGCGCCGATCGCGTTCAGCGCGATTCCGCCCACCATCATCATGGTGGTCGGGCTGCAGGGATCAGGGAAGACCACCACCGCGGGGAAGCTCGCGCGGCGGTTGAAGGCCGAGCAGAAGGCGCCGTTCCTGGTGGCCGCGGACGTGTATCGACCCGCCGCCGTCGACCAGTTGGTGACCTTGGCGGAGCAGGTGCAGGTCGGGGTGCATGGCGAGCCGGGGGTGACCGACGTGGTCGGCATCGTGCGGCGCGGGATCGAGGCGGCGAGCAAGGCGCGCGCCCGGTCCGTCATCGTCGACACCGCCGGCCGGTTGCAGATCGACGATGAGATGATGCAGGAACTCGCCCGGCTGAAGGCAGCGATCAAGCCGCACGAGATCCTCCTCGTCGCCGACGGCATGACGGGGCAGGACGCAGTCCGGATTGCCAAGGGCTTTCACGATGTGCTCGGCATCACCGGCGTGATCCTGACCAAGATGGACGGTGACTCGCGCGGTGGCGCGGCGCTGTCGATCTACGGGGTGACCAAGGCGCCGATCAAGTTCGTCGGCACGGGGGAGACGCTCGACGCGCTGGAGACCTTCTATCCCGACCGGATGGCGGGTCGGATCCTCCAGCAGGGCGACATCCTCTCGCTGGTCGAGAAGGCGCAGGAGCATGTCGATGAGGACGAGGCCGCCCGGCTCGCCAAGAAGGCGCAGTCGAAGAAGGGACTGGACCTCGAGGATTTCCTTACCGCGATGCGCCAGATGCAGAAGCTCGGGCCGATCAAGAATGTGCTGGGCATGCTGCCGGGCGTGAATGCCGCGATGCTTAAGTCGGCGACGATGGATGACAAGCGCCTGAAGCACGTCGAGGCGATCGTGCTCTCGATGACGAAGGGTGAACGGAAGGACCCGGACGTGATGAATGGTTCGCGACGGATGCGGATCGCCAGGGGATCGGGGCGGACGGTGGCGGAAGTCAATCAGTTGCTGTCGCAGTTCAAGCAGATGCAGAAGTTCATGAAGGTCGCGGGCAAGCCGGGGATGAAGCTCCCCTTCGGCAAAGGCTCATTCCCCCCGCGTTGAACCGCTCGTCGGAGAGGCAAGCACATGGCCGTTCGTATTCGTCTGCGCCGCGAAGGGCGCAAGAGTGTCCCGATGTACCGCATCGTGGTGGCTGACAAGGAAGCGCCGCGCGATGGCCGGTTCATCGACCTGATCGGCTCCTATCGGCCGAAGCAGGAGAAGGATCAGTACACGGTGGACGTCGAGAAGGCCCGGAAGTGGATCGCGCAGGGCGCGACCCCGTCCGACACCGTGGCGTCGCTGTTCAAGAAGGCGGGCGTCTAGCCCTGATGACCGACGCGGCAGCGCCCCCGATCGTGGTCGGCCGGGTTCGCAAGCCGCACGGCCTCAAGGGTGAACTCTCGGTCTTCCCGCTCACGGACGATCCCGACGGCGTGTTCACGCCCGGGCGAGTCCTCCAGCTGGTGGACTTGGAGGGGAAGGTGATCGGAGCGGTGACGGTCGAGCAGGCGCGGACGTATCACCGCGAGTGCCTGATGCGGCTGGTCGATCACGGCAAGCGCGAGGCGGTGGATGCATACCGCGGGTTGTTCCTGGCGGTGCCGCGCGAGGAGATGGCACCGCTGGCTGAGGGGGAGGTCTACCTTCGCGACCTGATCGGCTGGGCGGTGCGGAACGAGGCGGACGAGCCACTGGGCCTGGTGAGCGACGTGTACGAGCTGCCGCAGGGGCCGGTGATCGAGATCCAGGGACCGAAGCGCGAGTTCATGCTGCCGCTGCGGCCCGAATATGTGAAGCTGATGGACCGGGAAACCAAGCGGGTGATTGTCTCGGTGCCTGAGGGATTGCTGGAGTAGCGCGATGCTCACCATCAATGTGGTGACGTTGTTTCCCGAGGTGTTCACGCCCTACCTGCAGGCGAGCATTCCGGGGCGGGCAGCAGCGGCGGGGAAGGTGTCGTTTCGGCTGGTGCAGTTACGTGACTTCACGCACGACAAGCACCACACGGTCGACGACACCGCCTTTGGTGGCGGGGCGGGGATGGTGCTCAAGGCCGAGCCCTTCCTCGAGGCAGTGGAATCGCTGGGCGAGGCAGGCCCGGTGATGGTGATGTCGGCGCGGGGTCGCCGCTTCACCCATGATGACGCGGTGCGGTGGTCGTTGCATGAGCGGATGACCATTTGCTGCGGGCACTACAAGGACATCGACCAGCGGGTGGTCGATTTCCTCGGTGCCGAAGAAGTTTCGATCGGCGACTTCGTCCTGTCGGGTGGTGAGCCAGCGGCGCTCTGCGTCATCGACGCGGTGGTCCGTCTCCTCCCCGGGGCGATCGGCGATCATGAGTCGGCCAGTTCCGACTCGCATTACGAGGGGTTGCTCAGTCCGCCGAGTTACACCCGTCCCGCGGAAGTGCGCGGGGCCGCGGTGCCCGAGGTCCTGCTCTCGGGAAATCATGCGGCCATCGCTGCATGGCGACAGCAGGAGGCGGAGCGAATCACCCAGGTGCGGCGGCCCGATCTCTGGGCGGCCCACACGGCAACGGAGCGTCGCGATGGGGACGCGAAGTCCTGACGAATCACCCGCGCCTCGGCGCAGAGGAACCAATGGGAATGGAGCTGCTGGATAAGGTCTCGCGCGAAAACCTGCGCACCGATATGCCCTCCTTCGATGCGGGCGATACCGTCAAGGTGATGGTGCGTGTGCGCGAAGGCGACAAGGAACGGTTGCAGGCGTTCGAGGGCGTCGTGATCGCACGCCGCGGCGGCGGGCCGGGCGAGACGTTCACGGTGCGGAAGATTTCCGCTGGTGTCGGCGTCGAGCGTGTCTTCCCGCTGCACTCACCGATGTATGCCAAGATCGAGGTGATCCGTCGCGGTCGCGTCCGCCGCGCCAAGCTCTACTACCTCCGCGGACTGAGCGGCAAGGCCTCACGCATCGCCGAGGATCGCGACAAGGAGCGGTAGGCCGGACTCGCCTCGCTGCACGACTTCAGCAACGCCGGCTCGCACACGCGCCGGCGTTGGCTTTTCGCCCCATGTGGGCTTCGCCAATCTGGATCGAATTCCTCTGCATAGCGGCGCACATTGACCGTCGCGGAACCGCCCGGTAGACCTGGAGACCCCCAACAGTGCACCCGTGTACCCTGCCGCCGGCTCGCTGCTTGATGCCGGTGGCCTCGGGGCATGCATCGGAGTGGAGATCATCACCGATGACGATTCAGAGACGTGGCGACAGAGTGCGCCCTCCCTCGTGGATTCGGACAGCCCGTCGGCGAATGGGCCGGGTGCCGTGGCTCGGCACGACGTAGTGGTCTTCGACTGCCAACGGATGGGCGCCCAGGCCTTGACGACGGCGCTGTCGGCGCGCTTTGACTGCGCCGAGGCCACGGCGTCCCTCGAGGCGCTGGTGGCGACCGTCGCCGAGGTGAAGCCTCGGATGATTGTGTTCTCCTTGGGCGCATGCGGGCTGGGCCTGCTCGCGGGCATCCAGGGAGCCCTGGGAGCGAGCATCTTCACGCAGGCGATTGTGGTGTGCGAGCCCGATAACCGGGCGCTGACCGCGGCGACACTCGCTGCGGACGTCGCCGGGCTGGTGTTTGCGAGCAGTGACCTGGTCGAGTTGCAGCTGGCGATTGAATTGCTCCGATCGGGAAAGCGCTATCACTCGCCGGCGGTGGTCGCCTCGCTTGCCGATGGGCCCCGCCGGCCGCTGGCGGCCCTGACCCGTTGTCAGCGCAACGTGATGCGGATGCGGCAAGAGGGGATGAGCCTCCGCCAGATCGCGCGGGCGCTGGGGCAGGGGGTCAAGAACATCGAGAAGCGCCTGCGCGCGGGGAAGCGGAAGTTCGGCGCTGGGCCTGGGGAGGAGGTGGACTTCTCGAGGCTGGATCTCGGGTGAGGGGAGGGCGCCACAGGTGATGCTCGTAAAGCCAGTCGTCGCGCGGGGGTGCGTGCGAAATGGCGGGGGGCGA
>JANYAG010000298.1 GCA_025361465.1 Gemmatimonadota bacterium | reverse complement strand
CCTTCATCTGCAGCCACCGCAAGCAGGACGCCGGCCCCACCAACAACTGGGTCGAGCCGAAGGAAATGCGCGAGACCCTCGGCAAGATCTTCGTCGGCTCGATGCGCGGCCGCAGCATGTACGTCGTCCCCTTCTCGATGGGCCCGCTCGGCTCGGCGCTCTCCCATATCGGGGTCGAACTCACCGACTCGCCGTACGTGGTCGTCAACATGCGGATCATGACCCGCATGGGCCGCCCGGTGCTCGAGGCCCTGGGGGACAAGGACTTCGTGCCCTGCATGCACTCCGTCGGCATGCCGCTCACTCCCGGCGTGGCCGACGTGAAGTGGCCGTGCAACGCCAAGGAGAAGTACATCGTCCACTTTCCCGAGACGCGTGAGATCTGGTCCTACGGATCCGGCTACGGCGGCAATGCCCTGCTCGGCAAGAAGTGCTTCGCCCTGCGCATCGCCTCGGTGATGGGTCGCGACGAAGGCTGGATGGCCGAGCACACCCTGATCCTCGGTGTTGAGTCACCGAAGGGCGACAAGACCTACCTCGCCGCTGGATTCCCGAGTGCCTGCGGCAAGACCAACCTCGCCATGATCATTCCCCCCAAGCCCTATGAAGGCTGGAAGGTCACCACCGTGGGAGATGACATCGCCTGGATCCGTCCCGGCTCCGACGGGCGGCTCCGCGCCATCAACCCCGAGGCCGGCTATTTCGGCGTCGCCCCCGGCACATCATGGGACACCAATCCGAACGCGATGGCGACGATGGCGAAGAACACCCTCTTCACCAACGTCGCGCTCACCGAAGACGGCGATGTCTGGTGGGAAGGCCTCACCAAGGCACCGCCGGCGCAACTCCCCGACTGGCGTGGCAATCCCTGGACGCCCGAGAGCAAGACCCCGGCGGCTCACCCGAACGCGCGCTTCACCGCGCCCGCCTCACAATGCCCGTCGATCGACTCCGCCTGGGAAGATCCCGCCGGCGTCCCGATCAGTGCGTTTGTGTACGGCGGCCGTCGCGCCACCACCGTGCCGCTGGTGTATCAGGCCGTCAACTGGAACTTTGGCGTCTACCTCGCCGCCACGATCGGCTCGGAAACCACGGCGGCGGCCACCGGCGCAGTGGGCCAGGTGCGCCGCGATCCGTTCGCCATGCTGCCGTTCTGCGGCTACCACATGGGCGACTACTTCAACCACTGGCTCCAGATGGGACGCAGCCTGAGCGATCCGCCGCGGATCTTCTGCGTGAATTGGTTCCGCAAGGACGGCGACGGGAAGTTCATCTGGCCGGGATTCGGCGATAACATGCGGGTGCTGGAATGGATCGTCGGCCGGGTCCGGGGGCGCGCCTCGGGGACGGAGTCGCCGATCGGCTGGATGCCGCGGTATGAGGATCTCCGCTGGACCGGCCTTGCGTTCCCCAAGGAACGCTTCAACGCCCTGATGGAAGTCGACCGCGAACAGTGGAAGACCGAACTGCTCTCCCACCGCGAGCTGTTCGAGAAGCTGTACGACCGGATGCCCCAGGAGTTCATGTGGATGCGCGAGCTGATTCTTTCGGCGCTCTGGCGCAGCGAGGCGCATTGGCGCCTCGAACCCGAAACGGCCTGAGGGGATCGCCATGAGCGGTTTCGAAGTCATTCGCGATCCGCTCTGGGACAACATTCGCCTGGAACCGGCCGCGGTGTCCGCCATGGACACCGCGGCCTTCCAGCGTCTGCGCTACGTGCGTCAGTTGGGCCACGCCTTCCTGGTCTATCCCGGCGCCACGCACTCCCGCTTTGAGCACGCCCTTGGCACCTATCACCTTGCCCGCCGTGCCCTGGCGACCCTCGGGGAGCGTGGCCACCTCGCCGGGGTCAGCGAGGCGGAACAGCTCGCGGTGCGGCTCGCCGCGCTGTTGCACGACCTCGGCCATTATCCCTTTTCCCACGCCCTCGAGGAAGCCGGCTTCCCGAGTCATGAGGCGATTGGCGCGCGACGCCTTGCCGAGGGCGCCCTGGGCGATGTGCTCCGGACCCTCGGGGGTGCGCCGCTCATCACGACCATCGGCGAGATGATCCAGGGCACCAGCCGCTCGCCACTCGCCGGGCTCGTGTCCGGGTCACTCGACCTCGACAAGATCGACTATCTGTCGCGTGATGCGCGGATGTGCGGCGTGCCGTATGGCACGGTCGACGTGGACCGGTTGCTCGCCTCACTCGTGCTCGTTGACGGGACCGGCGGCACCCGCGAAGTCGGCGTGCAGGAGAAGGGGACCAGTGCGCTGGAGTCGCTGCTGTTCGCCAAGTACCAGATGTACCGCAATGTCTACTGGCACCATGCGGTCCGCTCGGCTACCTGCATGTTCAAGCACGCGGTACGCGCGGCCGTTGCCGTCGGCGCCATCGACACCGCGTCGGTCGCCGATGCGACCGACGGTTCCCTCAGCGTGCGGCTGCTGGAACACGACGCGACCGGGCTGATGCGGGCGTTGCTCGAGCGCCGCCTGCACAAGCGGGCACTTGACCTGCCGGCGAGCGAGGTCCCCGAGTCCCTGCTCGACTGGTTGTCGAGCGAACCTGCCGCGCTGAGCCAGGCCGAGGACCGGCTCGCGCACGAACTCGGGCTCTCCCCGGGTGGTGTGCTGGTGGACTACCCCGAGCGCAGCACGATGCTCAGCGTCGACTTGCCACTCTTGACCCGCACCGGCGCGATCGAACGCCTGACGGATGCAGGGCGTGCCGGTCAGCTCGGCTTGCCAAGGATCGCCACGGAGCTGTATCGGAGTGCGAGGAGATTGCGGATCTTCACGAGCGAGCCGCGGAGACTCGAGGCGATACCGGAGATGCTGATGAGTGAACGGTGAGCGGTGATGGGGTGACCGGCGGTGCACTGCAATCACTGTTCACCAGTCACCAATCACCGTTCACCTGTTGGCCGCCGGCATCTCTCCCGTCGGCGGCGACACTTCCTCGATGCGCACCAGGACGGTCGTGATGTTGTCGAGTCCACCGCGCCGGTTGGCGGCCGTGATGAGGGAGTCGACCTTCGGTTCGAGATCGAGTTCGCTCATCAGGATCTCGCGCAGCTCTTCATCATCGATCATCCCGGTCAGGCCGTCGGAGGCCAGGAGCACCAGGTCATGGGGCTCGAGCGTGCCGATGTAGAGATCGGGGACGACGTCCTCGCTCGACCCGACGCAGCGGGTGATCACGTTGGCATAGGGGTGTGTCCGGGCATCTTCCGGGGTCAGTCGCCCGGCGTCGACCTGCTCCTGCACGTAGCTGTGATCCTTCGTGAGCTGGGTCAGCACCCCACCGCGAAGGAGGTAGGCCCGGGAATCGCCCACTTGCCCGATGAGATAGCGGCGAGGCAGCAGCGACATCACCGTCGCGGTGGTTCCCATGCCGCGCTTGTCCGGCTCCGAAAGGGTCCGCTTGAAGACGGCCCCGTTGGCCGCGCGGATCGCCGCGACCATCTGGGCCATCATCTCCTGGTCGGTCATCCCGCGCACGGGCCGGAATTCCTCAGCGACGATCCGGGCGGCCATTTCGCTCGCCACCTCGCCGGCCGCGTGACCGCCCATCCCATCGGCGATGACGAAGAGGCCACGCTCACTCGACATGAGATAGCTGTCCTCGTTGCCGGATCGGACGATGCCGACATCGGTGCGGGCCGCGCAGGTGAATCGCATCAGCGTCTTGCCAGCAGGAGATACGCCAACAGGCAGACGATCAGCACGACGGCGGCCCGAACGATCGGCCGACGCGACGGCAGCGCCTCCTCAGGTGGCATGAACAAGGGCCCGGACAGGGCTGGCACGGGCCGATCGGGACTCGACGAGGGCGCCGAATCCGCCCACGTGTCGCGCGGGGCGAAGCAGAGTACCACGCCGCCAATCCGCACCTCCGAGCCAGGGGCAAGCCCGATCGAGTCTTCGACCTGCACCCCGTCGACCCAGGTGCGGTCGGTCTCCCGGCAGTTGGTCAGGGTCCAGACCCCGCCGGCGAGTGAAAGGCTGGCATGGTGGACGCCGACAGCCGGGGAATCGAGCACGACGTCATTCGCCGGATCGCGGCCGATGGTCGCCGTGAGACCCCGC
The DNA here is from genome assembly GCA_025361465.1 of Gemmatimonadota bacterium. Lineage (GTDB taxonomy): Bacteria > Gemmatimonadota > Gemmatimonadetes > Gemmatimonadales > GWC2-71-9 > Palsa-1233. Next base: position 4,519 of record JANYAG010000298.1, on the reverse strand, counting down.
ACCTCGAACCGCCTCGGCTCATGCAGGCCACCGCGAACCCAGAGGATCGCCAGGAGGCGCCCCTGCGGCTGAACCGCGTCCCCCGCGCCGGGAACGAGCGTTGCCAAACCAGGTTCGTCAGACAGCAATTCGTCCAGATTCGGCTCCGGCGACAGGCGGTTCGAGTATGCGGTCGGGAAACCTAGGCGTCGCCCTCCCCACCGGGCAAGCGAATTCAGGGCCGGAGAGCCGGTCGGGCCGGGTCCGATGCCACCCGGCCGGGCCGAATACTCGGGCTGCCCCGGCGGGAGCTCGGTCATGCGTCGTTGGCCTCGATGCCCTTGAGGCCCTGGCGCACCCAGACCGAGAAGATCGCGAAACCGGCGGCGATCGTGAACCACTGCAGAATGCACTTCCAGATCAGGGTGTAGACCGCGTTCAGTTCGCGTGGCAAGTACAGCGTCATCACCATCGTCGAGAGCAGCTCCGCGAACCCCGCCCCGCCCGGCGTGGGCGCGAAGTAGAGGATCGAACTGACCAGCGTCTGAATCAGGAGCAGATCGACGAAGGGGGCGTGAATGCCGATGGCGCGGAGGGCGACATACCCGGCGAGCAGCTTGTTGGCATGGCTCGGGCCCGAAATGATCGTCGCCCAGAAGAGCGACAGCCAGCCGCGCGGCGTGTTGAACGCGATCATGCTGTCATGCGCCTGGTCGATGCCGGCCCGCACGGACTCGAGCCGAGCCCCGATCCGCACGCTGTGCCTGCCCAGGACGGTGGTGATCCAGTGGACCCCACGGGAAATCAGCTTCGGCGCCAGCAACACCGCCAGCAGCAGGGCCCCGAACACCGAGAACATCCCGATGCTCCCCTTGAACAGGTCAAGCAGGGAAAGGCCGAGCACATCGCCGTGCGGACCGAGCGCCTTGCCCGCCCCGAACAGGATGGCCACCGTGCCGCCGATCACGAAGAAGAGCACGGTGGCGATGAAGGACATGAGAATCGCCATCAGCGCCTTCGGGACCGGCACGCCGGCCCGCTTCATGGCGTAGACCTGCATGGGCGAGGAGCCGGTCATTCCGGGCGTGAGGTAGCCAGCCCAGGCGCCCATCCCGCCGGCCACCACCAGGGGCCAGAACGGCGGTTTCTCGTGGATCTCCCGGGAGAGGACCCAGAGCCGTGCACCGCCGCCAAGCCAGTCCATCGCCGCGAGTCCCAGCCCGATGAGCACCCAGTGCCACTTGATCAGGGCGAGCGACGGCAGGAACTCCCCTGCGTGCTCGCCGTAGAGAAGCACGCCGAGGTACGCAACGATGGAAAGGCCGACGAAAAGGAGGAAACCCTGCCGAAGGCGGGCTGGCGTGAGTAGGGCCATTGCCGCCAAACGTACCGGCGCGCGCGCAGAATGGTCAACCACCGGCGACCGATTGGCCCCAGCGCCTCGTTGAATCAGCATCCCGGCTCGGGGTACGTTTCCGCCGTGTCCAACCCGGTCATTCGCGTCGTCAACGCCCGCCAGCACAACCTCAAGGGCATCACGGTCGACATTCCGCGACGTGCGCTGACGGTCGTCACCGGCCCGTCCGGAAGTGGCAAGAGCTCGCTTGCCTTCGACACGCTCTACGCCGAGGGGCAACGCCGGTATATCGAGTCGCTGTCGACCTACGCCAAGCAGTTCCTCGAGCGGATGCCCAAGCCGCTGGTCGACCGGATCGAGGGCATCGCGCCCGCCGTCGCCATCGACCAGCAGGCGCCGACCCTGTCGTCGCGTTCGACGGTAGGAACGGCGACCGAGATCTACGATTACCTGCGGCTGCTCTGGGCCCGGGCCGGAGCGCAGTGCTGCACGGCCTGCGGCGCACCGGTGCGGCGCGACACCCCACAGTCGGCCACCGACGCGATCATCGCCGCCGGCGCCAGTCGCATCCAGGTCGTCTTCCCCCTGCCTGCCCTTGCCCGCCTGGCGCACGCCGCGGTGGTGGAGAACCTCCGCACCCTCGGGTTCGTTCGGGTGCTCGTCGATGGAGTGGCCCACCACCTCGAAGAACTCCCCGTGGCGCTCGACCTCGTCCGCGCCAGGGAGGTGCTCGTCGTGGTCGATCGGCTCGAGGCCGATCCGGCCCGGAGCGGCCGGCTGGCCGAGGCGATATCCGTCGCGTTCAGCGAGGGCGATGGTATCGCGCTCGCCCTTCGTGACGATGGTCGCCTCCGCTTCACCGAGCATCCGTCGTGCAGTCGGTGCGACACCCCGGCCGCGGTGGTCACGCCGGCGCTCTTCTCCTTCAATAACCCGCGCGGGGCGTGCCCCACCTGCAATGGCTTCGGGGCGCTCCTGCTGTACGACGTCTCGCTGATCGTGCCCGACCCGGCCCGCTCCCTGTCGGATGGAGCGATCGACCCGTGGACCAAGCCGCGCTACGAGGCGCGTCGGCGCCTGCTCGTCGCCACGGCGCGAAAGCTCGGGGTCGATCCGGACGCACCGTGGTGCACCCTCCCCACTGCGGCGCGCGAAACGCTGCTGCATGGCAAGACCGGCAAGTATCTCGGGATTTTCCCCTTTCTCGTCGCCCTCGAACAGAAGCGATACAAGCAATACATCCGAGTCTTCCTGCGGCAGTATCAACTCGCGCGGGAATGCCCCGATTGCCGCGGCACCCGGTTGCGGCCCGAGGCGCTGGCCGTCACGCTCGGCGGCCGGAACATCGCCGAAGTGGCCGCGCTGATCATTGACGATCTCGCCACCTGGCTGGCCGCGCTGGAACTCGGCCCGACCGCGCGCCAGGTCGCCGACCTCGTCCTGGGCGAAGCCGATGCCCGGGTGACATACCTGCGGGATGTCGGACTGGGATATCTCTCGCTCGATCGCCAGACCCGCACCCTCAGCGGCGGTGAGGCGCAGCGGATCGCGCTCTCCAATGCCCTCGGCTCGCGATTGGTGGACGCGCTCTATGTCCTCGATGAGCCGACCATCGGGCTCCATCCCCGCGACACCGATCGCCTGCTCGGATTGCTGCACCGATTGCGCGACCTCGGCAACACCCTCGTGGTGGTCGAGCATGATCTGGCCGCGGTGCGCCAGGGCGACTGGATGATCGAGCTCGGCCCGGGCGCCGGCGAACATGGCGGCCGCCTGGTGCACTCCGGCCCGGTGGCCGATGCGCACGACACCCTGACCGCAGATTATCTCACCGGGCGAAAGCGGATCGGGATCCCCAGCATGCGCCGAGCGGCCGTGGCACCCTTTCTCGCGGTGCGCGGTGCCCGGCTGCACAACCTCAACGGTGTCGACCTGAAGATCCCCCTCGGCACCCTCACCGCGATCACCGGCGTGTCCGGGTCAGGCAAGAGCACCCTCGCCTATGACGTGCTCTACCGGCAGCTCGAGCGCCTGCTGCAGGGCGAGCACTCTGCCAAGACGCACCTGGGCGAAGCGGTGGGCGATGTGGACGCGATCGAGGGATGGGAATTCCTCGCCGACGTGGTGCTGGTGGACCAGACGCCGATCGGCCGCACCCCGCGCTCCAATCCGGTGACCTACATCAAGGCGTTCGACGAGATCCGCGAACTCTTCGCGCAGCAGCCGCTGGCCCGGGAACGGAAGTACACCGCGTCAACCTTCTCGTTCAACCTCGCCGGCGGACGGTGCGAGGCCTGCGATGGCGCGGGACACATCCAAGTGGAAATGGTCTTTCTCGCCGACATTTACGTACCCTGTGAGAGCTGTGGCGGCACGCGGTTCAAGCGCGAGGTGCTCGATGTGCGGATCCAGGGCGTCTCGATCGCGAACGTCCTCGAGTGGAGCGTCGACGAGGCAATTCGCCGCTTCAAGCACCAGCCCCGGCTTGGGGCGTCGCTCTGGCAGCTGCAGCAGGTCGGCCTCGGATACCTGCGACTCGGCCAGCCCGCCAACACCCTGTCGGGGGGCGAGGCGCAGCGCCTCAAGATCGCCCGCGAGCTGCTCTCCGCCTCGAAGCGAAGCGGCCGGAAGCTCTATCTCCTCGATGAACCGACCACCGGGCTGCACATCGACGATGTCCGCACCCTGATCGGCGTGCTCGATCGCCTGGTCGATGCCGGACACACGGTGGTCGTCATCGAACACCAGATCGACGTGATCAAGCGCGCCGATTGGGTGATCGACCTGGGACCTGAGGCGGGGCCCGCCGGGGGACGCGTGGTCGCGATGGGAACGCCGGAACAGGTGGCGAAGGTGAAGGCGTCGCATACCGGGAGATACTTGAGGGAGGCGTTGGCTGAGAATTGAGGTGGGGTGTTGAGTCGCCCTGAGCGCAGCGAAGGGCTTGCGTAGTTGAACTTCGCCGTGCCTCCACCGCGCATATCCTTCGCTTCGTTCAGGATGACCCTTTAGTCTCTCCTCTCTCGTCTCTGGCCTCTCGTTTCAGCAACTCCCAACATTCCACCACATGTCTCCGCTCCGTCCGGAACGCGCCGATCGCGACGCGAATGGCGTAGCGCCCGCCAACCGTCGCGTGGGTGAGCTTCACCCGCCCGGTGGCATTGACCCGCTCCATCAACCGGG
>JANYAG010000270.1 GCA_025361465.1 Gemmatimonadota bacterium | reverse complement strand
CCATCGCCGACGCGCTGCGGCAGGCTACGCCAGCTTCGTGAAACCGATCGCGCCGCTCCGGACCAAACCCTCTCTACGGACCCCCATCATGCCCCGCTGGAATATTCCGGTTGCCTCGATCGCCGCATCGGCCATCACGCTTGCCGCGACGCCCGCCGATGCCCAGGCGCGGCCGCCCGCGATCATCGGCCGCTGGGACATGGTGGTGTACACGGCCAATGACTCGTTCCCTTCGTGGCTCGAAGTGCATCGCTCCGGGAACCGCTGGCTCGTTGGGCACTACGTGGGTGGCGGCGGCAGCGCGCGCCCGATTTCGCGCATCGACTTCACCGGCGGCAAGGTCCATTTCGCCCTCCCGCCGCAATGGGAGCGCGACACCAACACGCTGGTGTTTGACGGCCAGCTCGATGGTGATCGCCTGGGCGGCACCATGACGGACGCCGCAGGTCGGCGCAATCGCTGGGCGGCAGTGCGCGCGCCGGCGCTCCGGCCAGCCACCCACCCCATCTGGGGCACGCCGGTCGAGTTGTTCAACGGTCGCGACCTGGGCGGCTGGCACGCCACCGGCAGCACCAACCAATGGCAGGTGATCAATGGCATCCTGACCAGCCCGAAGGCCGGCGAAAACCTGGTGACCAACCGCACCTTCACCGACTTCAAGCTGCACGTGGAGTTCCGCTACCCGAAGGAGGGGAACAGCGGCGTCTACCTGCGCGGGCGCTACGAGGTACAGGTGGAGGACAGTCGTGGGATGGAGCTCGCCAGTGATCACCTCGGCGGGATCTATGGCTTCCTCGTGCCGAACCAGGACGCGGCGAAGAACCCCGGCGAATGGCAGTCGTTCGATATCACCCTGATCGGACGGCAGGTGACGGTGGTGCTCAACGGCCTCACCATCATCAGCCAGCAGGATATCCCGGGCATCACCGGTGGCGCGCTGAGCAGCAACGAGGGCGCGCCGGGACCGATCATGTTGCAGGGCGATCACAACCCGATCGAGTACCGGAAGGTGACCCTGACGCCAGTGAAGTGACCCGGCCCGCCCCTATTGGCCGCAGCGCCCGTTCGGGTTCTTTCGCTTGAGCAGCAGGTCCTGAAAGTCGTACGAGAAGTCGGTCGAGGGAAGGAACTTGTTCATCTTCACCTGATCGATGCTGTTGTCGGGATTGAGCGAGAAAGTGACGAAGGCATCGGCTCGCAGCTCGCGGTCACGCCACCGCGCCACAAAGGTATCGTGCTGCCAGTGTTCGAGTTCCCCGGTGAGCGCCGGGGAGTGCAGCATCCGCATCACCAGCTTGCCCCCTTCCAGCTTGACCGAGATGTCGCCATACCACACATCGGTGTAGGTGCAGGCGTAGGCCGACAGCGGCAGCGATGGCTTCGACAGTGAATCGCGCGGCGGGCCGATCGGCTGCTCCGGCGCCGGCTTCGGCGCGTCGGCCGCGGGCGGGGCGATCCGCACCATCCAATCGACGTCGGTCGCATGCAGGTACTGGTCGAGAATCCAGTTATTGATGGCCTGAAACGCCGCCCCCGACTCCTGGTTGGTGAGCACCGAGACCCCGAGCTTCAAGTCGGGAATCATCGACACGATCGAGACATAGCCGGACAGCCCACCGGTGTGGGTCACCAGCTTCTTGCCGCGGTAGTCGCGGAGGTTGAAGCCGAGGCCGTACCCGTTGAAGTTGGGCCGGAGCTGGGCGAGGCCACCAGCACCAATCGGGATCGGTGTCACCAGCGCCCAGAGTTGCCGGGTGGTCTGCGCGGTGAACAGGCGACTCCCGGCACCGTCGGTGCGCCCGGAGTCGAGCTGCACGATCAGCCATTTCGCCATGTCGCGCGCGCTGGCGTTGATGCCGCCCGCCGGATTGCTGTTGTCGCCCGTCGATGGCGCGACGACGCGGACCACCCCGTCGATCGGCGCGTGGGTCGTCGCGATGTTCCTCACCGCGGCCGCCGCGGCATAGCGGACCCGACTGTCGCTCATGCGCAACGGGGTGAGCACGCGCTGCTGCACGAACTCCTCCCAGCTCTTGCCACTCACGGCTTCGAGCAGTTCCCCGGCGACGAGATAGAGGACGTTGTCATAGGCATAGGCGCTGCGAAATGACGTGGCCAGCGGGACGTACCGCAGCCGCTGGACGATCTCCTTGCGCGTGAAGGTCGAGGCCGGCCACAGCAGCAAGTCGCCGGCACCGAGACCGAGACCGCTCCGATGGACCAGGAGGTCGCGCACGGTGAGCTGGCTGGTGACGTAGGGATCCGACAGGGCAAACGCCGGGAGGTAGCGCACCACCGGCGCGTCCCACTCGAGCTTCCCCTCTTCGACCAGCATGCCGATCGCCGTCGCCGTGAACGCCTTGGTGTTCGACGCGATGCCGAACGTGGTCGCGGAATCAACCGGCGTGGGCTTGCCCAGCTCGCGCACCCCGTACCCGCGCGCCACCACTACCTGGCCATCCTTGACAATCGTGAGCGCGATGCCGGGAACCTCATAGCGCTTCATCACCTGGGCCACGAAGTCATCGAGTCCGGCGGGCGGGGTCTGCTGGGCTGGCAGCGCGGCGACGGTGGCGAGCAAGACGGCGAGGGTACCACCGACAAGGCGAAAGCGGAACATGAGCCCTTCTGCGTGACGGATGGAAAGGAGTGTGGGAGCAGCGGGAAGAATAACGTCCACGGCACAGTGGGATTTGCCGACCGGACGCGGGATTTCGGACGTTTCACAGCTGTTACATTCTGAAACCTGCGACCTCCCTGCCCCGTCTGGCATCTGGTAGGCGCCACCGGGAGGCTGCGCGATGCACTGGCAGGCGATCAGAACGCGGGGCCGAGCCGCACTCTCCAGCATTCGCTCCCGGCTCACCCGGCGGACCGTGTGGCGCGCGGTCCTGGTCACCTTCGCCCTCGGGTTTGTGGCCATCGGATTGGAAGCGCTCATCCGCGCCCGCCTCAGCGCCCCCGGCGCCAGGCTTCCGGCCACTCTCTATACCAGACCGGTTGCCTGGCGTGACGGCAGTGATCGCGTCGCGCCACTGGCGATCGGCACCTTCGACGGCTCGCCGATGGATGAGCGCGTGCCGGTCACCCTGGCCCAACTGCCCGACCGACTGGTGCAGGCGGTGCTCGCCGTCGAGGACCAGCGCTTCTTCGAGCACCACGGCCTCGACCCTCGGCGGATCGGCGGCGCGCTCGTGGCCAACGTCCGCGCCCGCAGCATCTCCCAGGGCGGCAGCACCATCACCCAGCAGCTCGCCAAGAACCTCTACCTGAACGCCAACCGGACCCCGCTGCGCAAGCTGCGCGAGGCGGCGATGGCGCTGGTGCTCGAAGCGCGCTTCAGCAAGACCCAGATTCTCGAGGCGTACCTCAACGAGATCTATCTCGGGCAGGATGGGTCTCGCGCGATCCACGGCGTCGGGGCGGCCGCGCGCTACTACTACGGCAAGGATGTGCGCAAGGTCAGCCTGGCCGAGGCGGCCCAGCTCGCCGCGATGATCAGCGCGCCCAATCGCACCATCGCCACGCGCCACCCGGAGGCCGCACAGCAGCGGCGCGACATGGTGCTCGACCTGATGCAGCAACAGCAACGGATCAGCAGCGCCAGCGCCGAACGCGCCACCACCGCGCCACTGACGATTGGCGAGCACTCCTCGCCCCTGCTTGACAGCCGCTACTTCCGTGATTTTGTGGTCGCCGGCGTCAGTGGCAGCGCGCCACGGGGCACGGCGATCTACACCACGCTGGACGCCACGCTGCAACGTGCGGCCGAGCGCGCGGTGCGGCGCGGCATGGAGCGCTCATCGCTGCAGGGAGCAGAGGCCGCACTGGTGGCGATCGATCCGCGCACTGGCGACGTCCTGGCGATGGTCGGCGGCCGCAGTTATGCCGCCTCGCAATTCAATCGCGCCGCGAACGCGCGCCGCCAGCCGGGAAGCGCCTTCAAGCCGATCGTCGCGCTGACCGCCTTGCAGCGTCGTGACACCAAGGCGCCGGCGTTCACGCTGGCGTCGGTGGTCGAGGACGAGCCGCTCAGCATCAAGACCCGCGCCGGCCTCTGGCAGCCAGCGAACTACGATCGCGAGTTCCGCGGCCCGGTCACGGTGCGGGAGGCGCTGGAGCAGTCGCTCAACGTGCCGTTCGCGCGCATCGGGCTGGCCGTCGGGCCCGATCGCATCGTCGCGAACGCCAGGCGGCTCGGCATCACCAGTCCGTTGCATGCGGTGCCCAGCCTCGCGCTCGGCAGTTCCGAGGTCACCCTGCTCGAGCTGGTGCGCGCGTACGGCGTGCTCGCCGACGAGGGATCGCTGGCGACGATGCGCACGGTGCTCGCGCGCCACGATGGTCACGGTGACCTGCAGGTCGATACCACGACGCGCGTAACCCAGGTCGCCGATTCCGCCACGACCTACCTGGTGACCTCGGCGCTCCAAGGCGTCGTCACGCGCGGCACCGGCCGGGCGCTCAATGGCGATGGCCATCTCGGCGCGATCGCCGGCAAGACCGGCACCTCCAACGACTGGCGCGACGCCTGGTTCATCGCCTATTCGCCGACGCTGGTCGTGGGGGTCTGGGTCGGCTACGACGACGGCCGTTCGATCCAGATGACCGGGGCCATGGCCGCCCTGCCGATCGCCGAGCGCTTCCTCGACGAGGCGACGCCGGAAAAAGGTTGGCAGCAGTTCGAGGTGCCCGATGGCGTGACCGAGGCGTATGCCGGAACCGGCGTGGGCGCGTCCGAAGGCGATTGCGGCACGCGCGAGGTGTTCCTTGCCGGCACCGAGCCCGCCGAGAGCGACTGCTCGACGATCACGATTCACGGCTGGCGCGGCGCCGAGGAATGGGGCGCAGCACTGGTGCGCAACGCCGGCCGATTGCTCGAAGGACTGATCGCGCAGCGGATCGAGGCGCGGCGGTCGCGGCGATAGCGGCCGGCTCGCGAAGCCCTCTGGCCGGCGCTCTTCCCTCCCCCTACATTGCATCCATCGAAAGCCGATAATTGCTGTCGTGATTTGCTGTCCCAGATACGCCCACCCCGCCGGTGCGCATCTCGGAAGGCCGTCCCTTTCCTGGAGTTTCGATGCGATCTCTTCTGGCGATTTCGGCCCTCGGCATGATGGTGGTCGGGTGCAAGAGCAGCAGCACCACGCCGACGCCCACCTGCGCCGTGAGTGCCATCAGCCTCAGCGGGGCGCCCGCGACGCTGAACGTCGGGGCCACCGCGACCATTGTCGCCACGGCGACCCAGCAGAACTGCACCAACCTGGTGTTCACCTGGAGCTCGAGCAACGTAGCCTTGCTCACGGTCAACCAGTCTGGCGTGATCACCGGTGTCGCCGCGGGCGGACCCGTGACGATCACGGCGAGCGCCGGCGGCAAGAGCGGCACCGCGCAGGTTACCGTGACCGCAGTTCCCGTGGCGACCGTGACCGTCGTGCCTGACTCGATCATCGTCGGTGCGGGAAATACCTTCCAGCTGGCCGCCACGACGCGAGCGGCCGACAACTCCCTGCTCACCGGCCGGATCGTCTCCTGGGCCTCCACGGCGGGAGCTACCGCAACGGTGTCCACGACGGGGCTGGTCACAGCGGTGGCCGCGGGAGCGACCACGATCACCGCGACAAGTGAGACAATCAATGGCACCGGCAAGGTCTTCGTAGCGCGACCACGCCTGGTGTATTTCTGGAACAATCTTGCGACGCCTGGCGGCGTCCTGACACCACCGTCCGCCACCTACAGTTACTCCCTCGGCGGTGGCGCCAACACGCTCAGTTCGTCGGCAACAGGCTCATATCTCCTGGCCTACACCTCCTTCGCCCGCACTGGTGCGGAGACCGAAGCGCTCTTCATCACGGCGTATGCCGGGACGCCAGGCAGCTACTGCACCATCGGCAGCTGGGGCACGGAGTCGGCGAGCGCACGATGCTTCAACGCGACTGGGGTTGCCACGGACAACGACTTCGATTTTCTCGCGGTGGGTTCCGGGACGTTTGCGGGGCGGTTCGCTTACGCCTGGGTGGACAACGGCTCACCCAGTGCGCCTTACCAGGCTCAGGCGTTGTACCGATTCTCGTCCAGCAACGCGACCATCACGGTGACGAAGACGGCGACCGGCATCTATAGCGTGCTCTTCGCCGGTCTGGGCCGGGGGGCCACGAGCGACCGCGAAGCGGTGATGGTTTCCTCGTACGGAGGAACCAGCATCCAGTGCCAGCCGAGCAGCTGGACAACCACCGGCGTCGACCTCACCGCGGTCGTTTACTGCTTCAGCAGTGCCGGGGCAGCAACCGACTCACCATTCGACATCCTGGTGATCTCTCAGCCGCGCGCTGGTGCGACGCTCGGCTACGTCGACGCCGACCAGCCGAGCAGCACCACCCCGTATTCGCCGGCCAACAGCAAGGTGCTGCCGACCGGAACGGCGACGGTGACGCGGACCGGCGTCGGCGCCTACTCCGTTCGCCTTGATGGAGTGGTGCGTTCAGGCGTGCTCAAGGAAACCTTCCAGATCACGGCGGTGGGCACCACGGCTGTCCGATGTTCGAGCGCAGGATGGGGATTCGACGGGACCGGCGTCACGTCCAGTGTCTCGTGCACGACGGCCGCTGGCGTGGCGACCGATTCCCGGTTCGTGCTGATCGGACTGCAATAGGGCGCGCCTGACGACGCCCTGAACCAGCGTCACTTCAGTGACATCGCCCGAGCCGTCGCGTCAGCGACGGCTCGGGCGATGCGCTTCAGGCACAACCGTCTTGCCTCCCGGCACACCCGACGCGATCTTGGTTTCGGGCACCAGTGCAGACCTGGGTTCGGCACACCGGCGTCTACATCGTGACCATCATCCCGCAGCAACGGAGGTAGCCATGCCTGCACCCGGAAACGCCAGTGGTGCCGCCAAGGTCGGCGTCGGCTTCGGCAGCGCGCTCGCCATCACCATCTCCTGGAGTGCCAACAAGTCGATCCTCTGGGCGATCCTCCACGGCTTCTTCTCGTGGGCCTACGTGATCTACTACGCCATCAAGTACCAGTGACCGCTCGGTTCGCCCGTCTTCGGCTCGCTGGCGCCGCGTGGCTCGCCCTCGGCGCCGGCCGCGCCACCGCCCAGCTCGCACCATCGACCACCCTCTGGTACCGGCAACCCGCCACTGAGTGGAATCGCGCGCTGCCCGTCGGCAACGGCCGCCTCGGCGCCATGGTGTACGGCGGCACCGCCGAAGAACACATCCAGCTCAACGAGGAGACGCTCTGGAGCGGCGGGCCGTACAACCCGGTCCGCAAGGGCGCGGCGGCGGCTCTCCCGGAGATCCGCCGGCTCCTCTTCGCCGGCGACGTCCCCCGGGCGCACGACCTCTTCGGCCGCACCATGATGGGGATCCCCTACGAGCAGATGAAGTACCAGCCGCTGGGCGACCTGCTGATTGCCTTCCCCGGCCACCAGCGCGCGACGAACTACCGCCGCTCGCTCGACCTCGATTCGGCGGTGGCGCGCGTCTCTTACCAAGTGGATGGCGTGACCTTCACCCGCGAAGTGTTCGTCAGCGCCCCGGACCAGGTGATCGTGATCCGCCTCTCAGCCGACCGCCCGGGCGCACTGACCTTCACGGCGCAGCTGCACGGGGTTCGTAACCCGGCCCATTCCAACTACGGCACCGACTACTTCCAGATGGACGGGGTCGGCTCCGATGGCCTGCGCCTCACCGGGAAGAGCACAGATTACCTCGGCATCGCCGGCAAGCTCACCTATGAGGCGCGGCTCTTCGCGCGCACCGAGGGTGGCCGCGGCACCATCAGCGTCGATTACCGCACCCTGCGCGTGACCGGCGCCGACGCCGTCACCATCGTGGTGGCCGCCGCAACGAGCTTCGTCAACTACCATGATGTAAGCGCCAACCCGGCGGAGAGAGTTCGCGTGGCGCTCGATCGGGCGCGCACCCGCGAGTATCAGGCAGTCTGGCGTGATCATGTATCCGAGCACCAGCAGTGGTTCCGTCGCGTGAAGCTGACGCTGCTGGGCACGCCCGCCGACGTGCTCGCGCTGCCGACCGACGAGCGCCTGACCCGTCTCGCGACGGCACCAGACCCGGACCTTGCCGCGCTCTATTACCAGTTCGGCCGTTA
>JANYAG010000209.1 GCA_025361465.1 Gemmatimonadota bacterium | reverse complement strand
GCGTTGACCAGTTCGTCGAGCGAGATCTTCTCCGGATCGGATTTGATGCTCATCAGTTACTTGACCAGGCGCGCCATGCTCGAGAGACCGACCGAGAACTGGTTGGCGATCAGCTCGCCGACCGAACGGATCCGGCGGTTGCCCAGGTGGTCGATGTCATCGGTGTTGCCGCGCCCGTCGTGCAGGTCGATCAGGTAGCGGATGATCGCGATGAAATCCTCTTCCGTCAGCACCGTGTGGTTCGGGTCGATCTTGACCTTAAGGCGCTGGTTGATCTTGTAGCGGCCGACGCGACCCAGGTCGTAGCGCTTCGGGTTGAAGAAGAGCTTCTGGATCTGCTGCCGCGCGGTCTCGAGGTTCGGCGCATCGCCCGGGCGCAGCAGGGCATAGATCTGCTCCAGCGCCTCCTGCTCGGAATGCGTCGGGTCCTTGGCCAGCGTGTTGCGGATCAGCGGCGACTCGCCCTTCCCGGCCGGCAGCAGGATCTCGATCTTGTGCACCCCGGCCTTCTCGAGCTTGGCCTTGAGCTTGTCAGTCAGCTCCTGGCCACCCTCGGCGAGCACTTCCCCGGTCTCCGGGTCGGCCACGGCAAAGGCGAGCACGTGGTTGCCGCGGTCCCGGTTGGTGACCGGGAGCTCGTCCTCGCGGAGGTCGAGCACGCCATAGCCGGCGAAGACGCGCACGTGCTTGACGCCGACATGGCGCATGGCCTGCAGCCGGTCCGGCGACAGTTCGTCGCCCGTGCGCCCGAGCGGGTCGCCCTTCGGATCCTCCGGGTTCGCAACGTCGGCGGCCAGCATGGCGCCGACGATCTCGCGGCGTTCCTGGCGCGAATCCGCCCGGCCGGAGATGTCGAGCATCTTCTCGGAGAAGAAGAGCCGGAGGATGTCGGCGTTGTGGCCGTACCCGAAGGCGCGCAGCAGCGCCGTGGCCGGGAACTTCTTCTTCTTGTCGATGTGGACGTAGATCACGTCGTGGATGTCGATCGTGAACTCCACCCACGACCCGCGGAACGGAATGATCCGGGCGCTGAAGAGCCGCTGCCCGTTCGGGTGGGTGTCTTCCTCGAACACGACGCCCGGCGAGCGGTGCAGCTGCGAGACCACGACGCGTTCGGCGCCGTTGATCACGAAGGTGCCCAGGGGGGTCATGATCGGCAGTTCGCCGAGGTAGACCTCCTTCTCGATGGCGTTCTTCAGCCGGCGCTGCCCGTCGACCTCCTCGAAGACGTCGAGGCGGAGCTTGGTGCGCAGCGGGGCCGCATAGGTCATGTCGCGCTCGATGCACTCCTCGACGGAGTACTTCGGGTCGCCGAGAGAGTACCCGATGAACTCCAGGGAGTACTTCCCGTTGACGTCGGAGATCGGGAAGAGGTCGCGGAACACCCGTTCCAGCGACACATCCTGGCGATCACCCTCGACATCGTCGGGCACCAGCAAGGACTCAAAGGCCTTCGTCTGGATGTCGAGGAGGTGGGGCATGTCCATGCCCTCCTTCAACGTCGAGAACGAAATGACCGGCAGGGTATCAGGCATCAGCACATCCCGGGCAAATGGAAACGGCAGCGCCGCAACCCCCGCCGCAGGCGGGGGTCGGCACGATCGTCATCCGGATTACGAGGTCGCGTCGAGTCGTCATGCCGTCTCACTGAAAGTGACCGTTGCGGGGTGACGGGAGATCCGTCACCGGGAGACTCTCTCCCGGCTCCGGATGCCCCGCGCCGCGGGTCACTTCAGTTCGACGGTCGCTCCCTGATCCTCAAGGCGCTTCTTCATCTCTTCGGCTTCACCCTTCGACACGCCTTCCTTCACGGTGCTGGGGGCGCCATCGACCAGGTCCTTGGCTTCCTTCAAGCCGAGGGACGTGATCTCGCGAACGGCCTTGATCACGTTGATCTTCTTGTCGCCGCAGGCCTTGAGGATGACGGTGAACTCCGTCTGTTCCTCGACCACCGGCGCCGCCGCCGCGGCCCCGCCGCCGGAGGCAGCCGCCATCACGGTGACGTTGAACTTCGTCTTGAAGGACTCGATCAGGTCGGCC
>JANYAG010000208.1 GCA_025361465.1 Gemmatimonadota bacterium | reverse complement strand
GGGGGAGGCCCAGCCGTGAGAACGCCTCGCGTTCCAGGAGCCGGGCAACCGCCACCGCCGGGCCAAAGAGTCGTTCGGTGCCGCTGATGTCGAGGTAGGCGTGGCCCCAGCCGCGCGGCTCGATCACCGGAGCCACCCGGGCAAAGATCTCGTGAAGGGCACGATGGGCCTGGGCGTAGCGCCGCGGGTTGGGAGGGAGGATGATCAGGTCCGGGCAGACACGGCGGGCCAGGGCGACGGCCATTCCCCGGGAGAGGCCGGCGGCCCGGGCCTCGGCGCTGACGGCGAGGAGGACGGCCCGGTCGGCACCCTGGGGTGACACGGCGATCGGCCGGCAGCGGAGCTGCGGGTCGCCCAGCACCTCGATGGTGGTGCAGAAGGCGGGGGGGTCGATGAAGAGGATGGTGCGCATTGGAAAACCGAACATACACCGAAACTGCGCCAGGTCAAACGGCGCCGAAATCCGATGAAGAAAATCCCCTTGGACGTCAACCTTTTGGGGGTCTCGCCCGTTTCTCCTTGGATAGCTCTCGTGTCCCGATTGTCATCCCCACCATTCGTCCTGCAGGGAGTTTCCGTGCGCACTTCTCTCGCCCGTCCCTCTGTCCTGCTCCTGTTCGCGACCGTTGTCGGTGCGGTCACCGTTGCGGCGCAGGGCGGAGTCAACAAGTACGGCAATCCGCGGACCCATCCGCCCAAGCCCACCACCGCGGCCATCACGGCGGAGGAATTGCGCACCCGGCTCTACATCTTCGCCGACGATTCGATGCAGGGGCGGCAGATCGGCCGAGTCGGCAACCTGAAGGGGACGAACTACATCGCGGCCGAACTCAAGCGCCTCGGCGTCGAGCCGGCCGGCGATAACGGCGCCTCCTACTTCCAACGGTTGCCCTATGTGACGCGCAAGTTCGCCGACCAGTCGACGCTGAGTGTTGGTGGCACAGCGCTGACCTTCAACACCGATTTTGTGCCGATCCCTGGTGCCCGGGCGCCGAAGGCGATTACGAACGTGCCGGTGATCTACGGTGGCGTCGAGGGTGACACCACAATGCAGATCACCCCGGCCCAGGCGGCCGGGAAGTTCGTGATCATGTCCGCGGGTGCCGCGGGGCAGGGCGGCGGACGTGGCGGGCGCGGCGGCGGTGGCGGTGGTGGTGGTGGGCGCGGTGGTGCGGTGGTGATCACCGCCGACAATGTCGCGAAGGTGCCGGTGCCGAATCCGGCCTTTCAGGGCACTGCGAACGACATTGTGGTTTCCAACGGCGCCGGCGGCGTCGCGGTTATCCGCGACGGCAAGGTGATCGCCGGAACGCTGCCGGCTGGTCAGACGCCGGCCACGGTGCAGGCGAAGCTGGATGCCATGGCGGTCAGCTCCAAGGATTCTGTTGCGCGCGTCGTCGAGCGCCGCGATACCCTGGTGGCAGCGGCAAAGCGCTTCCTCACCAGCGGATACAAGGGCACGGTGACCTTCCGTGGCGAGACAGTCACCATGGACAGCGCCCAGGTTGTGGCGCTTGGCTGCGCTCCGGCGGGTGGCGGGCGTGGCGGGGCCGGTGGTGGGCGTGGCGCTGGTGCGGCGCCCGTGGCGCCGGCCGCAGCACCGGCCGCATTGCCCGCTGGCTGTCCCGTGCCAGTAGCTGGTGGTCGTGGCGCGGTCGGTGGTGGTGGTCGTGCAGGTGCTGGCGGGTTCGGCGGGTTCGGAGGAGGTGGTGTCAGTTCCGCGGTGCGCTTCGCCGATGCGATCGCGATCGCCGTGGTGGATCTTGACGCCCTTTCACCGGCGCAGCGCGCGGAGATCAACAACCCGACGGCTGCCCAGAACATGGGCGCCCCGGTGGCGACCGAACCGGCAGCCTCGCTTCGCATCACGTCGGCTGCCGCGGAGAAACTGCTCGGCAAGCCGCTGGCTGGGCTGCAGGCCGGTGCCATGGGTGGAACGGTTACGGCCAACCTGCAGTACCGGGTGGAGCCGTCAGACTGGGCGCGCAACGTGGTTGGCATCGTGCGCGGCAGCGATCCGAAGCTCAAGGGCGAGTATGTCGCGATCGGTGGGCACAATGATCACAACGGCATGGCGACGCCGGTGGATCACGATTCCCTCAAGGCGTACCGTGATGCCTTCCTGAAACTGCAGTTTGAAGTCGTGAAGGGTGACCTGCGGGCGGCTTCACCCGAAGCCATTGCAGCGATCCGCGTCAACATGGATTCGATCCGCAAAATCCACCCGGTGGCCCGGATGGACTCGGTGAACAACGGGGCTGATGACGATGGCTCGGGTTCGATCGCGGTGCTCGAGATCGCCGAGGCGATTGCCAAGATGCCGGTCAAGCCAAAGCGGTCGGTGCTCCTCGTCTTCCATACCGGAGAGGAAGCCGGTCTGCTTGGCTCGGCGTACTTCACGGCCAACCCGACTGTCCCGATCGATTCGGTCGTGGCGCAGCTCAACATCGACATGATCGGTCGCGGACGGGCGGAAGACATGGTTGGTGGCGGTCTGACCTACGTGGGCGCGCTCGGTTCGAAACGGCTCTCTTCGCAACTCGACCGGGACATGCACGAGGTCAACGACAAGGAGCCACCGGCCAGGAAGCTGCGGCTCGACAATCGCTTCGACGACGCGACCCTTGGTACCAGCGTCGATGGCAAGCCGGTCAGCTGGCCAGGATACAACAACCTCTATGGTCGCAGTGATCATGCGAACTACGCCAACAAGTGCGTCCCGATCATCTTCTTCTTCACCGGCCTGCATGGCGATTACCACCAGCGGACCGATGAGCCGGAGTACATCGACTATCCGCACTACAACCTGATCACGAATTACCTCCGTGACCTGACGGTGAACGTGGCGAACCAGCCGACCAGGCCGGCCCTGGATAATCCGTGCGTGAGGAGATAGCAGAGGGACAGCAGAGAAGGGAGAAGGGAGGAGGGAGAGGCGCGTAGTTTCCTCATCCTGAGCGAAGCGAAGGACCTGCTTTCGGCGAGCCTTGCCACAGCAGGTCCTTCGCTTCGCTCAGGACGAGGGTGCTGTCCTTGCCTTACTTCCATCTCTCTTCTCCATTCTCTCTTCTCCATTCTCTAGCTGCACTTCCCCCAGCCGCAGGCGAGACAGGTCAGACAGGCGGAGGCCTTTCGCACCGGCGCTCCACATTCGGGGCATTGGTCCAACACCTTGTCCGTCATGGGGTTAGGACGGCGCACCACGACGGGGTTTGGCGGCGGCGCGGTCAATTCCCCCGGCAGGTTGTCAGTTGGTTAGATGTGCGACGAAATTCATGGGAATTGCCCTGATCACGTCATTCCCCAGCTATCAGGAGGACTCTCTAATGTCCGCGCTGTTCATCCTCGCTCGCCTGATCCACATCAGTACCGGCGTGTTCTGGGTTGGTGCGGTGCTCTTCATCAACTTCCTCCTCGGGCCCAGTGTCATGGCGGCGGGGCCCGATGGTGCGAAGGTGATGCAGCAACTGGTCAAGCGTCGCTATTACGAAATCGTGGTTGGGGCAGCCACCCTGACCGTCGCTTCCGGGCTCTACATGATCGGGGCTGATTCGAGCGGGTTCGAAGCGGCGTGGTTTGCCACGCGATTCGGGCAGGGAATCTCCACGGGAATGCTGGCGGCGGTGCTGGCGTACATTCTCGGCGTCTTCGTGGTTCGGCCGGCGCTCTACCGCATGATTGCCCTGGGAGGCCAGATGGCCCAAGCATCACCGGGCGACCGTCCGGCGATCGAGCAGCAGATGGTGGCGACGCGCACTCGTCTGATCACCGTTGGTGGTGCGGCGGCGGTGTTTCTGCTGGTGGCTGTTTCGGCAATGGCGGTGGCGCGGTACCTCTAGCGCGGCCTATTCCTCGACCAGCTGTTCGTGGATGGTGACCAGGTTTGTCACCCGGAGCTTGCGGCGCATGGTGGGGAGCTGGAGCTGGACCTCTTCCCCGACCGAGCGGTCCTTGAGTGCGCGCCCGAGTGGTGAGGCGAGGGAGATATGACCGGCATCGAGGTCCATCATTTCCGCCAGCACCAGGGTGTACTCCTCGAGCTCGCCGGTATGGAGGTCTTCGACCTTCACCCGTGAACCAAGGCCGACACGATTGGTGGGGGCTTCGGTGTTCGCCAGCTCGCTCAGCTGGTTGAGGCGTTGATGGAGCTGGCCGAGGCGGGCCTGGACGAACTGCTGGCGCTCGAGGGCGGACTTGTACTCGGAGTTTTCGCGCAGGTCGCCCATTTCCACGGCGGTGGCAATCGCCTGTGGCAGGAGCACCGCGAGCTCATGGGTGAGTTCAGCGATTTCGGTTCCCATCTTTTCCCGCATCGCCCGAATCATCGCGGCCATTTCCTTCCGGCTGGTCGAAAAAAAAGACCCGCAGTCCACCCGGCTGACAGGCCGGGTGGACTGGGTACGTAGCCTGAACATACCCGGAAAGCTGTCAAAGGGGGAACCTGGGGTGGACGAATTCCTTGACCAGTACGGTACTACCCGGTATCCTCCACCCGCGATTTTCGATGAAAATCGTCCCATATGCCTGCACAACTGAAGCCGGGAACCACCATTTGATGCGACATTCTTGCGCACCAAGGCGCTGGCGCTCCTCATTGCCGCTCCTTGCCGTCGTCCTCGCCGGGCTGGCCGCCTGCACCGGACCGTTTCCGCAATCGACCCTGTCACCCAAGGGCGATTTTGCGCAGACGGTCGATCACGTCTTCATGCTCACGGTCTATCTGGCGGTCGGGGTATTCATCCTGGTCGAGGGCGTCCTGCTCTGGACGATCTTCAAGTTTCGCGGCAAGCCGGGTGATGCCGAACCGAAGCAGATCCACGGCAGCACGGTGGTCGAGGTGATCTGGACGATCATCCCGGCGGTCGTCCTGGCGATCGTCGCCGTGCCGACGGTCCAGGCGATCTTCAAGACGGCTGAGGTGCCCACCGTGTCGGCCGACGGAAAGGCCCCGCTCAAGATCGAGGTGATCGGTCACCAGTGGTGGTGGGAGTTCCGCTATCCCGAGCTGGGCATCACCACGGCCAACGAGATCCACGTCCCGCTCAATCGCACCATCGACCTCCGGATGAAGTCGATCGACGTCATCCACTCGTTCTGGATTCCGCAGTTTGCCGGCAAGCGCGACGTCTTCCCGAACCGCGAGACGCGGATCTGGTTCACACCCAACACCACCGGTGCGTTCCCCGGGGCCTGTGCCGAGTTCTGCGGTGAAGAGCACGGCCGGATGGACTTCTACCTGATGGTGGATTCACCGGACGATTTCGCTTCCTGGACCACCCGACGCCAGGCCGATTCGACGCTCGACAATTTCGGCTTCGCGAAGCCGGCCGTTGTGGCGGTTCCAGTGGTTCCCGCCATCCCGGCCAAGGCCCCCGCCGCCGCACTGGTTGCCGACACGGTGGCGATCGACCCGAAGGTGGCCGAGGGGCAGAAGCTGGTGATGGCGAAGGGGTGCATCGGCTGCCATTCGTTCAACGCGATGCACCCGACCAAGGGCGTCATCGGCCCGAACCTGAGCGGCATCGGCACGCGCAAGATGATCGCGGGCGGCTGGCTCGAGGGCAGCGACGAGAACCTGAAGCGCTGGTTGCAGCACACCCAGGAGGTGAAGCCGGGTGTCGGCATGAAGATCGGGCCGGTCACCGACGCCGAAGCGGCAGCGATCATCGCCTACCTCCGCACCAAGCGCTAGGGGATAGAGACTCATGGCTACTTCCGCACTCGAGTACGGCCACGCGACGGCTGCCAAGCGCAGCGTGCTGGTGGAATGGCTGACGACGGTCGACCACAAGAAGATCGGCATCATGTATGGCGCGTCGGCGTTCATCTTCTTCCTGATCGGCGGCCTGGAAGCGCTGGTGATCCGGACCCAGTTGATGCGACCCGACAACCACCTGGTGACGCCGGACTTCTACAATCAGCTGTTCACGATGCACGGCACGACGATGATCTTCCTGGCCGTGATGCCGATCAGCGCGATGTTCTTCAACTTCTTCGTGCCGCTGCTGATCGGCGCGCGCGACGTGGCGTTCCCGCGCCTCAATGCGATGTCGCTCTGGATCTTCATCCTGGGCGGCCTCTTCCTGAACTTCTCGTTCCTCCTTGGCGCCGCGCCCAATGGCGGCTGGTTCGGGTACGCGCCGTTGTCGTCCCGGATGTATGCCCCGGGCCACAACATGGATTTCTGGGTCATCGGCCTGCAGATCCTCGGCGTGGCGTCGCTCGCGGCGGGCGTGAACTTCTTCACGACGATCCTGAATATGCGCGCCCGCGGCATGACGCTGATGCGGATGCCGATCTTCGTGTGGGCCGTGCTGGTGACGCAGGTGCTGGTGCTGCTCTCGTTCCCGGTCATCACGGTGGCGCTGATCTACCTGATGCTGGACCGCACCTTCGGCACCTCGTTCTTCAACCTGACCGCCAACGGCGACCCGATGCTGTGGCAGCACCTCTTCTGGGTGTTCGGGCACCCCGAGGTGTACATCCTGATCCTGCCGGCGTTCGGCATTGTCTCCGAGATCCTGCCGGTGTTCGCGCGCAAGCCGCTCTTCGGTTACAGCGCGATGGTCTTCTCGATGGCGTTCATCGCCTTCCTCGGCTTCGGCGTCTGGTCGCACCACATGTTCGCCACCGGCATGGGGCCGCTGGCCGACTCGTTCTTCTCGCTGGCGACCATGCTGATCGCGATCCCCACGGGGGTGAAGATCTTCAACTGGATCGGCACGCTCTGGGGCGGGTCGCTGCAGTTCAAGACGCCGCTCTATTTCGCCCTCGGCTTCATCGCGATGTTCATCATGGGCGGCCTCTCCGGCGTGATTCACGCGGTGGCGCCGGCCGACCTGCAGCAGACCGACAGCTACTTCGTGGTGGCCCACTTCCACTATGTGCTCTTCGGCGGCTCGATCTTCTCGCTCACCGCCGGCGCCTACTACTGGTGGCCGAAGATGTTCGGGAAGCTGCTCGACGAGGGGCTGGGCAAGGCCCACTTCTGGGTGATGCTCGCCGGCTTCAACCTGACGTTCTTCCCGATGCACTTCGTCGGCCTGCTCGGCATGCCGCGCCGGATCTACTCCTACCCGGCCGGGCTCGGCTTCGACACCCTCAACCTGCTGTCGACGGTGGGCGCGTTCCTGCTCGGGTCGTCGTTCCTGATCTTCAGCTACAACATCATCAAGACCTGGCGCAGCGGCGCCCAAGCGCCGGCCGATCCATGGAATGGCGCCACCCTGGAATGGTCGATTCCCTCACCGCCCCAGGAGTGGAACTTCGCCGTCGAGCCGATCGTGACCGAAAAGGACCCGCTCTGGGGCCTCAAGCGGGCGGCCGGGGTGAAGGTGCTGCCGGAACCGCCGCGGGTCAGCGGCGAGGGGATCCACCTGCCGGCACCGTCGTGGTGGCCGCTGATCGTCTCGGTCGGCTTCCTGACCTTCCTGGTGGGCATCATGGTGAAGCACGCCTCCGCCTTCCCGTTTGGTCCGATCTCGATCGCCGGGTTCGCGATCACCCTGTATGGCATCTACAAGTGGGCGTACGAGCCGGTTGACGGCCACGCTCCGACGACGTGAGGACACGCGCGCGATGACGACTGCTGCTCTCGACCTCCACGCGCACGACGCGGGCGCTCACCACACGTCGATGCCGGTGCCTTCCCGGAAACTGGCGATGTGGGTGTTCATCGCCTCCGAATGCATGTTCTTCGCGACGCTGATCTCGACGTTCGTGATCTACCGCGACAGCCACGCCAAGGGCCCCGGCCCCAAGGATGTCTTCGGCGTGCCGCTGGTGACCGCCGGGACCGCGGTCCTGCTCTTCTCGTCGTTCTTCGTCGTGATGGCGCTCAACGGGGCGCAGCAGGGCGATCGGAAGAAGCTCCTGCGGTGGCTCTCGCTCACGGTGCTCTGCGGCGTCTTCTTCGTCGGGATGCAGGTGTACGAGTTCACCCATTTCGTCACCGAGAAGCACCTGGGGTACACCACCAATCTGTTCGCCTCAAGCTTCTACACGCTGACCGGCTTCCACGGCACCCACGTGGCGGTCGGCACGCTCTGGCTGGCGACGCTGCTGAAGGACGCCTGGAAGGGCCGCATTCCCCCGGCGAAGGCGCTGAACCTCGAAATCGCCGCGCTCTACTGGCACTTCGTCGACGTGGTGTGGATCATCATCTTCCCCGTTGTCTACCTGATGAGCCTGGGACGCTGACCATATGAGCGATCATCATGCAGAAGGGGTGGGGGCCCACACGGCCTCGGCGGAGTACATCCGAATCGCGGTCGTCCTGTTTGCCCTGACCGCGATGGAAGTGCTGCTCTACGAAGCCTGCTTTGGCCACCTGAAGGCGTCGATGCCCGGCCTGTCGACCTCGCTGTCGCCCTGGTTCGTCCAGCTGCTCCTCGTCCTGTCCGCCTTCAAGTTCTGGCTGGTGGCGATGTTCTACATGCACCTCAAGTTCGACCTGAAGGTGCTGCAGTGGCTGTTCGGCTTCTCGCTCGTGCTCGCCACGATCGTCATCATGGCGCTGTTCACCTTGTTCACGTACAACAGGACGTTGTGGTGGTGGGGCGGGGTGCCGTGGTAGCAACAGCGTGAACGGTGACTCGTGGACAGCATGAAGGCCGGCTCCTCAACAGGGGGCCGGCCTTCATGCCGTGGCCGAAGCTACTTCGTGCCGGTTGACTGCGCTTCGACCAGACGGGTGAGCAGGGCATCCTGGGCCGCAAGGTGCTCCTGGATCTGGATGGCCTCGTGCAGGACGGCTTCGGCGTCGTTGTAGGTGTTCAGGGCCCGCTCATCGGACGCCTCCGAAGAGACCTTCTGCCCGACGATGATGATCGACAGCAGCACCAGCTGCAGGAACGTCTGCGCGATCCAGGAGATCGTGGTGGCCGTGCCGCCCCTGAGGGCTTCGGGGAGGCTGATCAGGGCGAGGAGGGCGAAGAGGTAGGCACACCACATCGTGCCGACGCCACCAGTGATCTTCACCGCGAGGTAGGCGTTGAACCGTTCGACCAGGTTTTCCCGCGAGTGCATGCCCGCCACGGTGGTCGGCTGAATCTGCTCGCGCGCCGCAATGTGGGGATGGGGAATGTGGGTGAAGATCCCACTGATGATGTGGCGGGTCGCCTTCCCTCCGCCCGTTGACACCTTGGTTCCGCACATGCCGCAATAGGCAAAGGCGGGCAGGAGCTCGGCGCCGCACTTCTGACAGGTTGCCATGCTTCCTCACGGGTGCGATGTGATGTGCCGGTTGCCGGTGTGGATCAACCCGGTGCCTGTGGCGCCGGAGCTGGCGCACACGCCACCGCCCCCGCCACCGTCGTGATGCCCCACCCTGCGTCCATCGCCCCGTCATCGCACGCCTCGGCCTCCGACTCGAATTGCTCGAGATCGAACGGCACCGGCGCAAGCACGGCGTATTCGGGGAAGTTTCCCTGGATGGGACAGGTGTTTTCGAGGATGTCGCCGTCTTCGTTGACCATCGGGAGCCCGATCATCCGGCAGGTGGCGGGACGATGCGCATAGATGACGCAGGCGCCATCCGCTCCGAGCGCGGGGCAGGGCAACCCAGCAAGCGTCTCCACGAGATCGTCGAACGCCTCATCGCCGAGCGCGGCGACATCCCAGGGTGGGCCCCAGGCAGGGACCACTTCGCGATATCGGGCGAGTTGGGCTTCGGCACGCTGGTGCAATGCGGTGCGCTGGTCCGCATCGAGCCGGTCAACTGCATGCGCCACCAGGCGGGCATCGGCGGGAGAGATATCGAACGGTCCGTGGCAGCAGGCGGTGCAGCCGGCGCGGCAGGGGACGACACCAGGACCCGCGCGGGTTGATCCCGCGGCGAACCACTGGTCCAGGATCGGGAGGAGCGTGCGGTACTTCACCAGGCCACCTCCAGGGCGGCGTGACTACGCTTCGAGCTTCGACGCCGAGAGTGCCAGCAGCACCCAACCGACCAGGAACGCCACGCCGCCGAGCGGGGTCACCGGGCCGAGCCAGCGCCAGCCGACGATCGCCATCAGGTAGAGCGAACCGGAGAAGAGCAGCGTGCCGGCCAGGAACGCCCATCCGGCGCTGGCGGCGCCGGGGACATTGCGCGACAGGAGCCACGCCACCGCCAGCAGTGCGAAGGCGTGGTACATCTGATACCGGACGCCGGTTTCGAAGACCTCGAGGTCACGCGGCTCGAGCCGGGCGCGCAGGGCGTGCGCCCCGAAGGCCCCCAGGGCCACGCCGAGCCCGGCGAGCAGGGCAGCGGTCGTGAGGGCAAATCGAGAAGTCATTCGAAGGTCGCCGGATCGATGACCGCCATGCCTTCGGAGTGGTAGCCGTTGTCGACGTACACGGTGGAGCCGGTGATCGCCGTGGCAAGGGGCGACGCGAGGAACGCAGCGGTGTGCCCGACGTCACTGGCATCGATGTCGCGCATGATCGGCGAGTTGATCCGCGTGTAGTTGATCATCGTGCGCACGAAACCGATCGCGGTGGCGGCGCGCGACGCGAACGGCCCTGCCGAAATGGTGTTGACGCGGACGCCGAACCGGCGCCCCGCTTCATGGGCCAGGGTGCGGGTATCGGCTTCGAGGGCCGCCTTCGCCGACGACATGCCACCGCCATACCCCGGAATGGCTCGCTGGCCCGCGATGTAACTCAAGGAAAGGAAGCTGCCGCCCGGGCGCATCAGCGGTCCGAATTCGCGCACGAACGCCAGATTGCTGTAGGCCGAGATGCTGATGGCCTCAAGGTAGCCACGGCGAGACGTATCGATCAGCGGCGTGCGAACCTCAGGTCCGTTGGCGAGTGAATGCACCACGATGTCAAGCGGCTGGTCGCCGAAATCCATCCTGACCGACGCAACCAGTCCCGCAATGGTGAAGTCTCCCCGGTCGCGATAGCGCTTGTGCTCCCGCACCTCGGCCGGTACCTGGTCCATGCTGTCGTAGGCCGCGTCCACCGGATAGATCCGCTCGAAGACCATCGACGTGCCGTCAGGCAGCAGGAGTGAGTCGGCGATCTTTCCCCGTTCGAGCAAGGTCTGGAAGATCCCCATCGCCGGCGGCCAGGTACCCACGCACACCGTCGCGCCGGCCTGGAACATGGCCTTGGCGATCGCGAAGCCGAATCCGCCGTCGTCGCCGACGCCGGCGATGAGGGCACGCTTGCCGGTCAGGTCGATGGGAAGCATCCCGAAGAACTCCTCGTTCGAGTGGGAGTCGGTAAGATAGCCCGGACCCGGGCGGGTCCGGCTACTCCGCCCGGAGCACTTCGAGGGGCGGCCGGCGCAGCACCTCGAGCGAGTTGAGCAGGCCGACGGCCGTGGTGAGCATCACCAGTCCGAGGGCCAGCAGCAGGACCGGAACGATCGGCAACACGAACCGAGCATCGAAATACCACTTGGCGATGGCCCAACCGGCGGCGCCGGCGAGGCACGATGCCACCAAGGCTGCGCCGAGCCCGAGGGCGGCGTACTCGACGCAGAGAATGAGCAGCACCTGCGATCGCGTCGCGCCGAGCGTCCGGAGCAGGGTGCCTTCACGCACGCGCTGCCAGCGACTCGTGGCGATCGCGCCGACCAGGACGACGGCACCCGTGGCGAGCGAGAAGAGCGCCATGAACCGGATGGCGAGAACGATCCGGTCCACCAGGGCCTGCACCGACTTGGCGATCTCTCCGAGATCAATCGAGGTCACGTTCGAGGCGTGCTGGGCGAGGAACCGCTGAATCGTCCCTCGTACCGCGGCATCCGGGGTGCGGACCATCGTCAGCGACGATTGTGGTGCGCTGTCGATCGCACCAGGAGCAAAGACCACGAAGAAATTCGGTTCGAAGCGCGCCCAGCTGACTTGCCGAAGCGAGGTGATGCGGCTGTAGACCGTTGCGCCCTGCACATCCCAGGTGACCCGGTCTCCGACGGCCAGCCCGAGGTCTGTCGCGAGTTCCACCTCCATCGAGATGGCGACCGGATCTGCGCTGGTCCGACCGGTACCCTGGGGGCCGGAACCGAACCACCTCCCGGCGGTGAGGCGTTCGCCGGCGTTCTTCGCGCCACGGTACGTCGACCGGTATTCGCGACGCAGTGCCCACGGGGGAGCACCGCCAGTGCGTCGTTCTCCGGTCGGCCGAGCGGTGGTCAGCGAGTCCGTCGAGTCGCCCGCCGCTGCGGCGCGGCGCAGCAGGGTGGTGATCGAGTCGCCCTTGACCAGCAACAAGCGCATCGGCACGATTGGGGTGTAACTGCCCGGCGCGACCCCTCCCAGCCGGAGGGCCGAATCAACCAGGGCACGCTGGTCCGGCTGGATATCAAAGAGCACCAGGTTGTCCTGGGTGCTGCCGCTCTCGAACCGGAGTGTTCGCAGCAGATTGCTCTGGGCGGTGAAGAGTGTCGTGAGCAGGAAGGCGCCAAAGCCGAGGGCGATCACGACGGTGACCGTCTGGTTGGCCGGCCGGTGCAGGTTCGCGAGTCCCTGGCGCCAGAGGTAGGGCAGCGAGGCGGGGGGCCAGCGCCGGGCGATGATGGTCAAGGCGAGCGATGCCAGCCAGAGCACCAGCACTGCCGTGGCCACACCGACAGCAAACCAGGCGCCCCGCTTGAGCGAGTTGATCTGAATGGCCGCGAGGCCGACCACGCTGGCGGCAATCGCGAGACCGGCGAGTGCGCGCCGGGCATCCCAGCGGGGCCGTGCCGGTTCAACGTCACGGCGGAGCGTGGCGAGCGGGGAAATTTCGCGAATGCGAAGCAACGGTTGCATCGCAAAGATCATCGCGGTCCAGAGGCCGAGCCCGATGCCGGTGGTCAATGCGCGAGGCGAGGCC
The DNA here is from genome assembly GCA_025361465.1 of Gemmatimonadota bacterium. Classification (GTDB taxonomy): domain Bacteria; phylum Gemmatimonadota; class Gemmatimonadetes; order Gemmatimonadales; family GWC2-71-9; genus Palsa-1233. The sequence goes on along the minus strand of JANYAG010000208.1, from coordinate 393 downwards.
GCGACGCGGACGTTGACCGGGATGAAGTCCGCCAGGACCAGGGGCATCAACTGCTGCAGGGCAACGCCGAGCGCAGCGCCAAGCACCGATCCGAGCAGCCCCATGGCCAGCGATTGCAATAGGTAGACGCCGACAATCTGTCCCGACGTCGCTCCGAGGCAACGCAGCACGGCGATGCTGTCGAGTTGTTGGCGGATGAAGACGTGGACCGCACTGGCCACGCCCAACCCGCCCAGCAGGAGTGCTGCCAGGGCGACGAGTCCGAGATAATTGCCCAGCTGCGTCAGCCCGCGAGTAAGGGCGTCGCGATCGTCTGCCACCGTATGCAGGTTGACCCGTACGGCCTGCAGTCCGGGCCGATGCGCCTTGGCGATTGCCTGGGCACTGACCGTG
>JANYAG010000155.1 GCA_025361465.1 Gemmatimonadota bacterium | reverse complement strand
GCGGCGCCGCTGTCCTCGTCGAGCGACTCCGTCCCCTCCTCGATTCCCGCTCACCCGAGGCACGCCAGCAGCGCGAAGGTCTGGCCGAAGTGCGCCGTCGGCTGGGCGGGCCGGGCGCCAGCGATCGGGTGGCCGAACTCGCGGCAGAACTCCTTGGCGCGTGAGACTCCGGCTCTCTGGCGGCATCGTCCGCTGCGCAGTGGCACCGCTGGTGAGCGTCGTGTCGCGATCCTGGCGTTACCGCATCCACCACGCCGATCGGTGGCATGCCTTGCGGACGACGGGCGAGCCATTCGTCTTCCTGCTGTGGCACGAGGCCTTGCTGCCCCTCCTCTGGCTGCATCGGCATCAGGACGTGGCCATCGTGGTCAGTGAGGGGAAGGAGGGACGCTACTTGTCGGAATACGCGGTGCGGCTCGGATATCGACCGATTCCCGGCTCGTCTTCCCGGAGTGGTGCCCGCGCCCTCCTGGCGGCAGTTCGCGCTCTCGGTGAAGGCACGGCGGTGGCCTTCACGCCGGATGGACCGCGCGGACCCCGGCGCGCCATCAAGCGCGGCGTCGTGCACGCGGCCCAGCGCGCCGGGGCAGCCATCCTGCCCCTGCATGTTGTGGCGCCGGCAGCGTGGCGGTTCAACTCCTGGGACCGCATGATGGTGCCCAGTCCTTTGTCCTGCATCGAAGTCGGATATGGGGAGAGTTTCACCGTTGGACCGGGGAACGATGGCCTGATCACGGGCGTCGCCCGCTGCGCCCGTGCACTGGAAAGCCTGGAACGAGAGCTGGTGAGCAATGTCACGCCGCCGTGATGGGCACCGGTTCATCCGCTGGGTGTGGACCAGCACGCGCCTCGACGCACGCTGCGCGCGGGCCTTGTTGCTGCCCGCCAGTGGGCTCTGGACCCTCGGCATGGCCGTGCGCCGGTCGTGCTATCGCCAGGGATGGCTGGCGACCGCACAATTACCCTTGCCGACGGTCGCCATTGGCAATCTGACGGTTGGCGGCTCCGGCAAGACGCCGATCGCCGCGTGGATTGCGCGCTATTTCGCCGATCAGGGCCATCATCCGGCCATCCTCCTGCGCGGTGTCGGCGGCGACGAGACGGTGCTGCATCGCGAAATGGAGCCGCGCGCGATCGTCGAACCCGATCCGGATCGGCGGGCCGCTGCGGCCCGGGCGCGGGCGGCCGGCGCTGATGTGCTGGTCCTCGACGACGCCTTCCAGCGCCTCGACGTGGCGCGCGACCTCAATATTTGCGTCGTGAGCGCCGAGAGCGCACAGGCGGTCGGGTGGCCCCTGCCGGCCGGCCCATGGCGGGAGCGACTTTCCGCCCTCGATCGCGCAGATTTCCTCATTGTCACCCGGAAGCGGGCCGATGCCGCCACGGCCCGGCAGCTGGCAGAGACCTTGGCGCCTCGGGTCAAGGGACCCGTGGCCATCGTAGCGCTGGAGCTGGCTATGCTGCGAGGTTTAGTCAGTGGCACGGAACGCGATGTGAGTTGGTTGGCGGGACGACGCGTGGTCGCGGCGAGTGCGATCGCCGATCCAGCCGCGTTCGTGGCACAGATCAAGCGGACGGGGGCGCAGGTGCAAGTGGCGACGTGGAAGGATCACCATCAGTTTCGCGACGAGGACATTGCGTGGCTCGCGCACGCAGCCCGGCGCGCCGATCATGTGGTGGTGACCGCCAAGGACGCCGTGAAATTGCGGGACCGCTGGCCGCAGAGCGTACCGGAGCCCTCAGTGGCGACGTTGCGCCTGCGATTCGAGGCAGGCGAGAGTACTCTGCGGGAAGCGCTGGCGCGCCTGATCGCGCCACCGGCCCGCTCCACATGAACCGTTGGACCAACAGGGACCGGAGAACCACCAGATGACCACGGCCAAGGCGAAGAAAGCGCAGCAACTCATCCACCCGGATCGCGACAACCGATTCTCCTCCGAGGACAATCCCTTCGAGGCGATGATGTTGCGGTTTGACGATGCCGCCAGGCGACTGAAGCTCGAGCCGGGGCTCTACAAGGTGCTGCGCGCGCCGGAGAAGCAGCTGATCGTGTCGATCCCGATCATGCGGGATAACGGCGAGATCGAGGTGTTCACCGGCTTCCGCGTGCAACACAACACGTCCCGCGGCCCGGCGAAGGGTGGCATCCGGTTCGACATGGCCGTCTCGATCGACGAGGTGAAGGCGCTCGCGGCCTGGATGACCTGGAAGTGTGCCGTGGTCAACCTGCCGTTCGGCGGCGGCAAGGGCGGGGTGATTTGCGATCCGTCGACCATGTCGATGGCCGAGCTGGAGCGCCTGACTCGCCGCTACACCGCCGCGATCATCGACATCATCGGCCCCGACCAGGACGTGCCGGCGCCGGACGTCAACACCAACGAGCGGGTGATGGCGTGGATCATGGACACCTACTCGATGCACAAGCGCCACACGGTGACGGCTGTTGTGACCGGCAAGCCGATCGACATGGGTGGCTCGCAGGGCCGTCGCGATGCCACCGGCCGCGGCTGTCTCGTCGTCACCATGCGCGCCTTGCAGCGCAAGAAGATGAAGGTGCAGGGCGCCACGGTGGCGGTGCAGGGCTTCGGCAATGTTGGCGCCACCGCCGCACGATTGATGGCCGAGGTGGGCATGAAGATCGTCGCGGTGAGCGACAAGAGCGGTGCGATTCACAACCCCAAGGGAATCGACATCGCCAAGGCGGAGCAGTTCATCAAGGCCCATACCTTCCTGGAAGGCTTCCCGGGCGCCAAGCCGATCAGCAATGAAGAGCTGCTGGCCCTGCCGGTGGACGTGCTCGTCCCCGCCGCGCTCGAGAACGTGATCACCAGCAAGAACGCCGCGAAGATCCGGGCCAAGATCATTTGCGAAGGAGCCAATGGCCCGACGACGGCCCAGGCCGACGCGATTCTTGACGCGAAGGGGATCTACGTCATTCCTGACATCCTGGCCAATGCGGGCGGCGTGACGGTCTCGTACTTCGAATGGGTCCAGGATCGGGGCGGCTATTTCTGGGATGAGAAGACCGTCAACGAGCGGCTGGAGAAGATCATGATCACCTCCTTCGACGAAGTCTCGGAGATGTCGGTCAAGCACAAGGTGAGCATGCGGATCGGCGCGTACATGCTGTCCATTCAGCGCGTCGCGGCGATGCACCGTTTGCGTGGACTCTATGCCTGATGCAACTCCTCCTGCTGGCGGTGGGCAAACTGCGCCCGGCGCTGCGCGAGGCGTGTGACGAATACCTCCGTCGCGTTCAGCGGGTCATCGCGGTGACGGAGCGGGAAGTGCGCCAGGCGGGGCAGGGGGGTGACTCCGTCTGGCAACGGGAAGATGAAGGCCGGCGAATCCTCGAGACCCTGCCCTCGGGCATGCCGGTCATCCTGCTCGATCGAGTCGGTGAGGGCTGGACCAGCGAGCAGCTGGCGGAGCAGGCGCAAGGCTGGCGGTTGGCGGCGCGGGACCGCGCCATTGTCATCGGCGGGGCCACCGGAGTCTCGCCCGCCGTGCGAGCCCGTGCCGAGAAGGTCTGGAGCCTCGGGCCATTGACGCTGCCGCATGAGCTCGTGCGGGTCATCGTGGCCGAGCAGCTCTATCGGGCAACCACCATCCTGCAGGGACAACCGTACCACAAAGGAGCCGGTGCGTAATGACGCTGGCAGGGCGAGTGTGATGCGCGTTGTCCCCCACTCTCTCGGTGCCATCCCATCGCTGGCACCTCGTGCGGTGCACTGGGACGGCGCGCTCCTGCCGGCGATCATCGGCGCCCCAAGGGGGGCCGATGGTCTCCTCGCGCGTTTGCAATCACCGGGCGCGCTGGTCGTCACGACTGGGCAGCAACCGGGACTCTTCACCGGCCCGCTTTACACAGTCCACAAGGCGCTGGCTGCTGCCGCGCTGGCCAAGCGTCTCGAGCAGGAATGGCACCGGCCGGTGGTCGCGCTGCTCTGGGTCGCTGGCGATGATCACGACTGGGCCGAAGCGAGCAGTGCCTCGTGGCTTGATGGCGCCGGTCACTTGGCGCACTGGGGCTTGCCTGCTCGCGCGGCGTCGGCGCCACAGCGCTCAATGTGTCGTGAGCCGCTGCCACGTGACATCGTAGCCGGGCTGCAGTCGCTAGAATCGTCGCTCCCCGGCGGCGCGGAGCGCGACGCGACGATGGCCTGGCTTCGCCGGCACTACCAGGCGGGCGTGACGCTCCATGCCGCGGCCGCAGGGGCGCTTGCGGAATTGCTGGCCCCCTGCAATGTGCTCGTGCTTGATCCGACCAGTGCCGCGATGAAGCGCGCGCAGGCACCGCTCCTCGCCGCGGCCCTTTCCCAGGCCGAGGCGCTCGATCACCTGCTCGGTGCGCTGCCACCACTGGCCGGTGGCGTTGCGGTGGGGAGTGGCGCAACGCTGGTCTTCCTCGAGACCGACGCGGGCCGCGAGCGGCTGATGTTCGATGGTGGACACTTTCATGCCCGGCGTTCAGGCGAAACATTCACGCTCGCGGCACTCGAAGGCCTGCTGGCGCAGTCGCCCGAGCGGTTCTCGCCCAACGCGCTGCTGCGCCCTGTGGTCGAGGCCGCACTGCTGCCGACCGTCGCGTATGTCGGCGGACCGGGGGAGTTGCGCTACTTGAACCAGCAGGCGAGGGCGCTGTACCAACCACTCGGCGTCTGGCGCCAGCCTCCCGTGCCGCGATGGTCGGGGACGGTTGTCGAGCCTTGGGTGGACCGTCTTCTCGATCGGCTGGGAATCCCTCTCGACGACCTGCTGGCCGATGACGAAGGAGCGCTGGGGCGGGCGATCCTCCAACGCGATTTGCCTGCTGGGGTTCGCGAGTCGCTGCTCGCCCTGCGGACGGAGGTTGCCCGGCAGGCGATCATACTCCGCGCTGCCGGCCGGGCCCTCGATCCCGTGCTTGATCGTGCGGTCGAGGGGCGGGGACTGAAGCTGAGCCACGTGCTCGAGGATCTCGAGCGGCTCTTCG
>JANYAG010000102.1 GCA_025361465.1 Gemmatimonadota bacterium | reverse complement strand
GGAGTCCGCCATGTCCTCTCGCCAGCTCTCGCCAATTCTGGTCGCCGCACTGATCGCCTGCAGCGGCAGTGCCACCACTCCGACACCGACACCAACCGCAACCGTAGCGTCGGTGGTGGTCACTCCCACCTCGCTCACCCTCGTGCCGGGGCAGGGTGGGACGCTCACCGCCACTCCCAAGGATGCTGCCGGCGCGACGGTATCGGGCAAGACCGTGACCTGGTCGGGTGATGCGGGATCGGTGGCCACGGTGAGTGCCTCGGGCGTCGTCACGGCGGTCGGTGCGGGAAGTGCCAACATCTCCGCGACCGTGGACAACAAATCCGGCACCGTCGCGGTGACGGTGACCGAAGGTGGCTACATCGGCACTGCGGGCGGGACCATCACCGCCATGTCGGGTGCCGTGACGCTGGTCATCCCCTCCGGCGCCATCGGCAGCAGCACGGTGTTCGGCGTGGAGGCCGCGAGCGGCACCCCGGCCAATTCCAGGCTGCTTGGCGGCACGACATTCACCATCACCCCCAGCACCGCGTTTTCGCAGGACGCCACGCTCCGGCTGCGTTATGGCAGCGGGCCCGGAGCCGGGGTGGTGGTGCCGCAACTGCGGATTGCGCGGTTGGTTGGCACGACCTGGACCGAGCTGGCCGTGGTGGGCGTCGATCAAACCGCGCGGCTGGTGAACGGTGCCGTGACAGCCGGCGGGACATACGGCGTCTTCTTGCCTCCGCCCTCGCTGCGTGGTTACGCGCAGCAGCGCAGCTTCAAGATCGGTGCGGCCGTCGATCCGACGCGTTGGGCGACCGACGCGCAATACGCCGCGATCCTCGGCGCCGAGTTCAATTCCGTGGTGGCCGAGAACGTCATGAAGTGGGATGTGCTTCATCCCCAGCAGGCGTCCTACAACTTCGCCCCGGGAGACCAGTTCATCGACTTGGCGGTGGCCCAGGGGATGGAAGCGCGCGGCCATGTTCTGCTGTGGCACAGCCAGTTGCCAACCTGGCTCACCGCGGGCTCGTGGACACGAACCACCCTGCTCGCCGTGCTCAAGAGCCATATCGAGACCGTCGTCGCACGCTACCGGGGCAAGATCACCAGCTGGGACGTCGCCAACGAAGTGCTGGCTGATGATGGCAGTGGCGTGCGCCCGACCATCTGGACCACCACGATCGGACCCGACGCCATCGACTCGGCGTTTGCCTGGGCACGCCGGACCGACCCCGATGCCAAGCTGTACCTCAACGACTACGCGATCGAGGGACCCGGCGCCAAGACCGACGCCTTGATGGCCCTGGTCACACGGCTTCAGACTGCGGGAATTCCGATCGACGGCGTGGGCTTCCAGGCGCACCTGACCATGACGCCGCCGTCGCGCGCGCAGTTTGACGGGGTTCTTGCCTTGATCGCTGCGAAGAATCTCGACTCCCGCTACACCGAATTGGATGTGCGAGTGCCCGATGCCTCGCCAGCATCGGCGTTGGACCAACAGGCCACGATCTACGGAACGGTGATCTCGGCCTGTCTGGCGCAAGCGCGCTGTCGCGGTGTGACGACGTGGGGCATTACGGACAAGCTCTCCTGGATCCCCAGTGTCTTTGCGGGATTCGGGAGAGCTTTGCCGTTCGACCTCAACTACGCACCCAAGCCAGCGTACACCACACTGCTTGCCCTCCTGGGCGCGGGACTCTCACCGTGAGCCCCGCGCCGCAAGCGCACGCTACTTCGGTGCCTTCACTCCAACCGCGCGCAACGCCACCAGCGAATCGGGCCCCTTGAGGGCGTAGTGGGCCATCGTGTGACCGATCAGCTGGTCGTTCACCAGGTGGTAGACACTGGTGGTGGACACCTTCACGCCCTTGCGCAGCACGCTCTCGTACGTCGGGGACGTCACCATCACGCTGTCGCCCATGACCATCACCTGCAGCGTCATGGCCTGCCGATGCTGCATGTACAACGTCCATCCCGCCGTGTTCGCGGTCGCCACCAGGATGTAGTTGGTCAGCACGCTGTCTCCCGTGGCGGACGTGACATTGAAGCTCCACGTCCCGGCAACCTTGGCCAGATCAATCGGGGCTGGCGCGACCGGCGCTGCCGGAGGGGCCTTCGCCGCTTCTGGCGCGGGTTCCTTCTTGGCGCACGCCGCAAGGACGACGGCAGCGAGGATGAGGGAGAGACGACGCATACGAGGCTCCGTTCGAGGGGTGGTCGGTTGGCGCAATCCGGCGCCACTGACACCTGTTAAGCTAGCTCTCGGAGGCGGGGGCGGAAAGAGGGAAGCGCTGGTGCGCCAGCGACTCCCCCTGCCATTCCCGACTGAGCTGCCAGCCGACGCAGACCCACCGCAGGCGGAAGCGGCCCTTCCCGTCTCGCCGCATCTTCCTCCCCGGATGTCCGTGCTGCCGGCTCGACCACAGGCAGGCCCCTCGGTCCCGGAGCGTCTCAGCACTGAGCCATGGTTCGGGCAGCGTGGCGTTCTCGGGGCCGGGGTGCTGCTCCTGCTCCTGGCTGCGGCGCTGGGTCTCTGGAAAGTCGGCTCTGCCGGGGACCGCACTCGAGGTGCCGAGATTCCCTTGCACTACCGGTCGATCGACCAGGATTTCTTCGACGATCTCGTGCGCACCTTGCCGCCCGAGGTGCGCTCCCTGCTCTGGGTGGTTACCGGGGCGTTGCTGTTCGGCGGGGTGACGAACGAACTGGCCCGCCTGATGGGGCAGCGCGGCTTCTCCCCCGAGGTGGCTCCACTCGCCAGGGGACTCGCGGTGAGCACCTGGTGGGCGCGCTTTGCAGGCGGGCTGGTGGTGTTCGGGTTCTACCGACGGCTGACCGCGGCGCGGGTCGCGGGACTGTCCGTCGCGGCACTGACCGCCGCGAAGGTGCTGCTCTTTGACCTCGCCAATCTCGACCAACTCTACCGGGTGGCTTCCTTCATCATGACCGCGGTGGTGCTCCTGCTCGTGGCGTACCTCTACCATCGCCAGGCCGCTCGGGCTGCGGACAGCGCATCGGGCGAGTGATCCGGAGGCACGCAGGGGGGTGACGGGGGTCGACGGGCCGGCACCCAAGGGCATCCCTTCTCGGGTATTCCGATTAAATTAGTGCTAGATCCACTCCCGACCCCAACCCGAATCGGAGATCCCGAACATGCGCTCAGGACCAGGATTGCTGCTGCTCGCCGTTGTTGCCGCCCCACTTGCCGCGCAGGGCGGCCCGGGAGCCGGCAATTCCGCGGTGGCCACGGCGCGCAGCGTCTGGCTGCAGAACGCCAACTACATCACCCAGTCGGCCATCGACATGCCGGAGGCCAACTTCGCCTTCAAGGCGACGCCGGCGGTTCGCAGCTTCGGCCAGCTGATCGGCCATGTCGCCGGATCGCAGTACATGTTCTGTGCCGCCGCATTGGGTGAGCCGATGCGGGCCGAGGACGATATCGAGAAGACGAAGACGTCGAAGGCGGATCTCGTCGCCGCGATGAAGGCGTCCACGACGTACTGCGAGAAGGCCTATGCCCTGAATGACGCCGCCACTCGTGCCGAGATCACCATGTTCGGGCAGAAGCAGACCAAACTGTGGGCGTTGATCATGAACGCGGCGCACGATGGTGAGCATTACGGCAATATCGTGACCTACCTCCGGTTGAACGGCATGGTGCCGCCGTCGAGCAAGGGGCAGTAACGCGTCACCGGTGATGGAAGGCCTGGAGGACCAGGGCACCGACCTCCTCCGGGTCTTCCAGCCGATGTCCCTGCGATCGGGCCACGACGTCCATCAGCTTCGCGGGAGCCGCCGGACAGAGCGCCCCGGCATCGTCACTGCCATACACGCACAGCATCGGCAATCCGCGGAGCCGTTCCACCTCCGGCAGGATCGGTAGATCCTGTGGCCGTCTGGTCTCGGTAAAGAGATCGCTGAAGTGGAACTCGAAGCCGGCGAACTGCTGCGGTGAGAGCAGGGCGAGGAAGGAGATCCGGCCGAGCCATGGACGCGGCAGCCGACTCAACATGAACGGGGCCAGGTTGGCGCCCCGGGAATACCCGACCACAACAATCGTGTCGGCTTTCCACGCTGGCACGTAGGCAGCGAGGATGCGCTCGAGGTCCCGGGCAGCGATCTCCGGGGTCTTCTTGGGCGCGTCCGTCAGGTAGGCGCGGGCCTTGAGCCCGATCACCGACACCCCCGCTGCATTGAAGGTCCGGGTGAGCCCCTTGACGAACCCAGCCCAGTTGCCGTCCGCACTCAGCAGGACGATGAGAGTGCGACTCGGGCCGGCGACGCGCGCTTCCACCAGGGGGAGGTCGGGGACCAGCGAGGTGTCGGCCCGGGTGGCGCCGAGTGAGAGGGCGAAGGCAGCAAGTTGGGCGAGCACGGGCGAGGCGTCTCCTCTTGGGGAACCGGGGTAAGTTTACACGATGAGCTCGCGGCTTCGTACTTGGCTCTCCGGCACCGTGCCGTTTCTCGCCGTAGCACTCTTCGCCCTGGCGATCACGGTATTGCGCCGGGAGCTCGGAACCCATCACTACTCCGAAATCGTCGGGCATCTCCGGTCGCTGTCCCGGGCGACGCTGTGGTACGCGGTCGGGCTCACCGCGCTCGGCTATGCGATCCTGACGCGCTACGATGCGCTCGCCATGGTGTACGTCGGGCGACGGATCCAGCCTCTCAAGATCATCATCGCCTCGTTCACGGCGTACTCGCTGAGCCAGACCCTGGGCTTCGCGATGTTCACCGGCGGTGCGGTGCGCTACCGGTTCTGGTCTTCCTGGGGTCTTTCGGCTGAGGAGATCGCCCGCGCGGTCGGATTCGCCGGGCTCACCCTCTGGATTGGCGCGGTCACGCTGGCGGGGCTGGCGTTGCTCGTCGAGCCAGGGGCCCTGAGTGGGGTGTCGGCCCTCCACCCGATCTTCTTCCGCGCGATCGGTGCGGCGCTGTTGCTCGTGGTGGCAGCGTACCTCGTCGTCTCCGTGCTGCGGCGAGATCCGGTCACCGTGTTCGGCTGGACGTTCGAGATTCCACGACCGAGGCAGGCGCTCGAACAACTCGTGCTGTCGTGCGTCGATTGGGCGCTCGCGGCCGGCGTGCTCTACCTCGTTCTCCCCGCCACGCCAGGTCTCTCCTTCCCGGCGTTCATCGGCCTGTTCGTGCTGGCCCAGGTCGCCGGCCTGGTGAGCCATGTACCCGGCGGCCTTGGCGTCTTTGACACGATCGTGGTCATCGCCCTCGATCCGTTTGCAAGCACGGCGACAGTGCTGGGTGCCCTGGTTGCCTACCGGGCGATCTACTATCTGCTTCCGTTCCTGATTGGGGTCCTCCTCCTGGTGGGCACCGAAGCGGTGCGGCAGCGGACCCACATCCAGTGGGCCGGTCGATGGGCGGGCCGATGGATTCAGGGTGTCATGCCATACCTGCTGTCGGTGCTGACCCTTGCGGCCGGCGTGCTGCTGCTGATTTCCGGGGCCACACCGGGCGTTCCCTCCAGGCTCCAGTGGCTCGGTCAGGTGCTGCCCCTCTCGGTCATCGCGGCCTGGCACCAGAACGTGGGCGCCTTCCAG
>JANYAG010000083.1 GCA_025361465.1 Gemmatimonadota bacterium | reverse complement strand
CTCGAAGGGGTCATTAACCGCGTGGCGGTCGAGGAAGTGCCGTTCTCGGCCAACATCGGTTCGGGACCACGGGCGAAGAACACTCGCCATTCGTGGGAACTGGACACGCTCGCCACCCCGGACGTGACCAACAAGCGTAACGAAGGGTACAACATCGCGGCCGAGGCCGTGGTGCAGCCGACGAAGGTCGCCAACATCACCCAGATCATGACCAAGGCCGTGCAGACGTCGGGCACGTCCGAGGCCGTGGACGAGGTCGCATCGGCCACAAGTCGGTCGGTGCAGTTGGTCAAGAAGGCGCTTGAACTGCGGCGCGATCGTGAAGCCATTTACCTCTATCCGCAGTCGGCGGATGCGGCGGACCCGCGTGCGATGGGCACGTTCCCGGCATGGCTCACGACCAACGTCAGCAACGGTGGTGGCGCGTACTCGGCCGCGACCCTGTCCTCGGGTCTGCCGGTCAAGGCGACGGATGGCACCAAGCGTCCGTTCACCGAGACGATCGTCAAGGCCGTGCTGCAGTCGTGCTTCAAGGTGCGCGGTCGCGTGCCGAAGGTGCTGATGATCGGCCCGTTCAACAAGGGCGTGTTCTCGACCTTCGCAGGCATCGCATCGAGCCGGTTCAACATCCAGAAGGATGCACCGACCTCGATCATCGGCGCGGCCGATGTGTACGTGGGCGACTTCGGCAACCTCACGGTCATGCCGAACACGTTCCAGCGTGAGCGTGATGGCCTCTTCATCGACTTCTCGATGGTGAGTGCGATCCCGCTGCGTCCGATGGCCGAGAAGGATCTCGGAATCACGGGTGACTCGATCGGCAGTTTCCTCGTGACCGAAGGCACCCTCAAGGTGCACAACGAGGCGGCCCACGGCATCGCCGCGGACCTGAACGACTCCTGAACGGAGTAACGGCTAGCGCAAGCTAGCTGGGTGGAAGTCGGGGCGCGGCTGTTCGGCGCAGACGCGTTCCCGGCTCTCACCACCCACTTCCGCCGAAGAGGTGTGCGATGATTCACAGTTCGCTGATTTCCGTCAATCCGCTCGATGGTGCCAAGACGTACATGCACCTCGATGATGTGACGAAGCAAGTACACTTCGAGACGTCGATGGACGTGCAGGCGATCCTCGAAGCGAACCTGATCGAGCGTAATGAGACGGAAAAGCACAGTCGGTGGGGTGATGGCAAGCGGGTCGCCCGGATTCCGGGCTTCATCCTAAGCATGCTGCGCCGGACCAACCGCGGCCCCGAGGATCGCCCGATCGCGTTCTTCAAGTGGTTGGAAGCGCATCCCAAGTTCAAGGTGCGCAACGGGGATATGCGGGGGCTTGTGACTCATGAGTGACATGAACTTCGCGACACGAGCCGACCTGCTGCAAGCGGTGGCGGATGAACTCGACCGGGATGATCTGGTGTCCAAGATCCCCGGCTTTTTGCTGTTGGCGGAATCGGGCATCCGCGCCGACTGCAACGTGCTTGACTCGACCACGCGCGCCACGTTCCCGATCAACGAAGATTACGAGAACCTTCCTTCGGACTTTCAGGCGCTGATCGCGCTGCACATCAACGGCGTGGACGGCCGGGTGATGGTGCGCGCCACGACGGCCGAACGCATCGCGTATCTGCGCGAGCAGACCCTGACCGGCACGCCGCGGGAGTACGCGGTCATCGGGAACGAAATGTGGTTCGATCGCACGCCGAACGGTGAGCAGGCGGAGATCGCGTACTACAGCACCCTTCCCAAGCTCGTGGCCGACGGCGACTCGAACCAGTTGCTGCTCGACTTCCCGGGCCTCTACTTCTACGGGATACTGCTCCACTCCGCGCCGTTTCTGCGCGAAGATCCACGCATCGCACTCTGGGACACGCTGTACCAGAAGGATGTGAAGCAGCAGATCAGCTACACCAACCGCACGAAGGCGGGTGCGGGCGCGGTGCTGGTGCGCACGCGCCGGAACATGCCATGACCGAGTTCTTGAACCCCACGCCTCCCGAGACGACGTTCACGCGCGTCATCGACGGCACGGTGATCGACAAGTCGGTGCAGGAACAGATCGCCGACATCGGCGCACAGGCGACCGCAGACGCGGCCGCCGCTGCGGCGAGTGCTGCCGCTG
>JANYAG010000069.1 GCA_025361465.1 Gemmatimonadota bacterium | reverse complement strand
CCACGGCGCCGGCCGCGGCGACCGGTGAGTCGGCAGCGGCGATCACGGCCCGAGTGACGGCTTCGCTGGCTACGATGATCCACTTCGACTATGACCAGGCCACCATCAAGGATGAGGACAAGGCGACGCTGGACATGAAGGCGGCCATCCTCAAGAAGAACCCCGCCGCCAAGATTCGGGTCACCGGGCACTGCGATGAGCGCGGCTCGGATGACTACAACATCACCCTCGGGATGAAGCGCGCGACCGCCGCCAAGGAGTACCTGGTTCGGATCGGGATCGATCCCTCGCGGATTGACGTCTCCTCCCTCGGGCGTGAAAAGCCGCTCGATGCTTCCTCCAATGAGGCGGCGTGGGCGAAGAATCGCCGCGATGAGTTCGAAGTGACGGCCGGTGGCCAGGTGCTGCAGGCACCATGACCATTCCATCCTGGCGCACCGTGCTTTGCCTTGGCTTCAGCGTGGCGGCGTGTGCCACGCCGGGGCAGGTGCGCCGGGTCGAAACGCAGGTGCTGGTGGGCCAGCGGGAGCAGGCGCGTGCCGACTCGGCGCGCGGCGCCGCGCTGGCCCAGCTCCTGGCCCAGCAGCAGCGGCTGATGGACTCGCTGCTGGCCCTCACGCGGGCGCTGGACGAGCGCCTGGCCCAGGTCGACAGGAATGCGCAGTCGTCGACCGACGACCTGCGGCGCGACATCAGCGTGCTCGCGCAATCGATGAACGTCAGCGCACAGAAACTGGCCCAGATTCGGACCGACATCGAATCGCGCCAGGCGCCCGCGGCGGCCGGGGACAGCGCCGGTGCGGGGGCGAGCGATGACCAGATCAACGCGGCCGCCTACCGGGAACTGCTGGCCGGCCGCACCCAGACGGCGCGCGATGCCTACCACGACCTGCTGTCGCGCTTTCCCAATTCGCCCTACGCGGCCACCGCGCTGATCCGGATCGGGAGCACGTTCGATGCGGCTCAGCCCGATTCGGCGCGGGGCTACTATCTGCAGGTGCTCAAGCTGCCCAAGTCGAGCGCGACCCCGACGGCGCTGCTCAAGCTGGGGGCGCTGGAAGAGCGGCGCGGGAACAGTGACGCGGCCCGGCAGTATTACCAGCAGATCGTCAAGGATTTTCCCGACAGCGTCGAGTACCCCGCCGCGCTCCAGAAAATCCGCAAGCCGTAATCGACCGGCCTGAGCTTCCCATGACCAAGTCCTCCGGCGAGATGCCGTTCCTCGACCACCTCGAGGAACTGCGTTTCCGCATCCTTCGCTCCCTCCTCGCGGTCATCATCGGGGTGGGGCTCGGGATTTGGGGAACGGCCCACTTCAACCTGGTGAAGGTGCTGTCGGCACCGATCGCGCCCTACCTCCCGGGCCACCGGCTCGCGGTCCACGGCGTGACCGACCAGGTGATGGTGGTGCTGAAGGTCGGCGCGACGTTTGGCCTCGCGGTGGCGGCCCCATTCGTCCTGTATCAGGTCTGGGCCTTTCTCTCGCCGGCCCTGTATGCGCGCGAGAAGAAGGCCATGCTCCCGGCGCTGGGTGTCGGATTCGTCTTGTTCTTCATCGGGGCGGCGATCGGCTGGTTCTATGTCACGCCGATGGGGCTGGATTTCCTGATGAACTTCATGCCCGATACGTTCAACAACTTCATCACGACCGATGAGTATTTCTCCTTCGTGATGCAGGTGCTGCTCGCGTTCGGCATCTCCTTCGAGCTGCCGCTGGTGATGGTCCTGCTGGCCTGGATCGGGATCATGTCCTACCAGAAGTACTCGTCCCTCCGGCGCTACGCAATCGTCGTCAACTTCTTCCTCGGCGCCATTCTCTCGCCGGGCACCGATGTCTTCTCGATGATCGTGTTCACGGTGCCGCTCCTGGTGCTCTACGAACTTGGCGTGGCGGGGGCGTACATCGTGGCCCGGCGCAAGCGGCTGCGCGATGCGGCCGTGGCCGGCATCATCCTGCTGGCCCTGTGCGGCCTGCCGCAGGGGTTGCGGGCCCAGGTCCCGTCGAAGCCGGCGGCGGGAGGACGGGCACCGCCGACGGCCCAGGACACCATGCGTCGTGCTCCCATCACTCGCACGCTCGACTCGGCGGCCGCCAAGCGCCTCGGCCTTCCCGACAAGCCCACCGTCACCTTTCCCGTTCCCGATTCGATCGCTCAGGCGCTGCTGACCCGCAAGGGATTCGGTGTCACCGAGATGGTCGGCGACTCGGCCGTGCTGTCGCCCGATGGACCGAAGTTCGTGATCGATGGCCACGCCGGCATCCGTCGCGATACCTCGACCTTCGAGGCCCATCAGCTCCGCTACGACAACGCGACCTGCGAATTGGTCGGCAGCGGCGAGCCGCACCTCTTCCAGGGCGTCCCTCCGCGGCCCCTGGTCGGGCGGATCACCAGCATCAACACCTGCAAGGAACGCGTGGTGGTCAGTGATGCGTTCACGTCCGTCAACGAGATGGGCGGGGACTGGTTCCTGCGGGGCAACTTCGCGATCGATTCGTCGGGCGCGCGCTTCTACATGGCGCACGGCGAATTCACCAGTTGTGACCTGCCGATCCCGGACTACCACTTCAACGCCGGCCAGGTGAAGTGGGTGTCGAACTCGATCCTCGTGGCCCGGCCGGCGGTGCTCTATGTCCGGGACGTCCCGCTGGTCTGGCTGCCGTTCATCTTCCAGGACACCAAGTCGAAGCGGAGCTCGGGCATCCTGATCCCGCGCTTCGGCTTCAACGACATCGTCCGTCCCGAACGCACCTACAATCGCGCGATCACCAACCTCGGCTACTACTGGGCCCCGAACGACTACCTCGACGTCAAGGCCCAGGTCGACTGGTACGCCAACCGCTACCTCGCCTACGGTGCGAACCTCCGCTACAACTGGCGCAACCGGTTTCTGGATGGCGACTTCGCCTACAGCAAGCAGGTCCAGGACAACGGCGCCAATGGGCTGACGCTCGGGTGGACGCACAACCAGCGGTTCAACATCGCCACGACCATCCAGCTGAGCTTCAACTACATGTCGAACGCGACGGTCGTTCGGAACAATGCGATCGACCCGCTGCTGAACACCGCGTCGATCCGCAGCTCGCTCAACTTCACCAAGCGGCTGCGATGGGGAAACGTCACCATCGGCGGCAATCGCAGCGAGAGCATTTCCGATGGCAGCGGCACCATGACGCTGCCGTCCCTCTCGATCTCCCCGGGCGATTTCGCGCTCAGCCGGCTGATCACCTGGTCGCCGAACCTCCAGGTCACCAACGACCTGCAGTTCAAGCTGGCGCCCACCTCACCTGGCGTCATCATCGGCAACGGATCGCTTGACACGAGTCGCGCGACCGGGCATTCGAGGTTAACGAGGGTGAGCCTGCCCACGCCGCTGCGGATCGGGCAATTCACCCTCAACAACAACATCACCCTGAATGACCAGCAAACCGTCAATCGAGTCACCCGGACCAGCCGTCGCCCCGACAGCACCACGGCTGATCCGAACGATTCCGTCACCGTCTCGCTGACGCGCGAAGGGAGCTTCAGCAGCGGCATGGACTTCAACACCGGCATCAACCTGCCCCAGCTGCTTCGCAACTCCTGGAAGGTTACGCCCACGGTCGGGATCACCAACATCGTGGTGAACTACCCGCTCTTCTACCGCAGCGACGCGACCAACGGGAAGTGGGTGATGCAGGGGAAGAAACTGCAATTCCGGCTGTCCGCCGCACCCAACTTCTATGTCTTGACCCGCGGGGCCGTCGGCCCGGCTGCCAGGCTTCGCTATGCCCTCTCGCCCCAGCTGTCGTTCGAGTACGCGCCGAAGGCGACCTTGCCGGCGGAGTTTGCCAAGGCGCTCAGTGACGGCGGATTGCAGACGCTCACCGCCACGCCCGCCGCGATGACGGGATCGATCACCCTGAGCCAGAACATCCAAGCCAAGCCGCACCGCGCCCCCGGCGACACCCTCTCGGCAGCGTCCACGGCGCGCCCCATCACGGTGCTGAGCATCAACACCTCGACGGTCAGCTACGATTTCGAGCAGGCCAAGTTGCCCGGACGCACCGGCTGGACGACCTCGACCCTCAACAACACCCTCGGGAGCGACCTGCTGCCGGGCTTCTCACTCTCTCTCGGCCACGATCTCTGGAAGGGGCAGGTGGGGTCCGATACCGCGAAGTTCTCCCCCTATCTGTCGAACGTGGCAGCGAACTTCTCGCTCAGCAGCCGGACCTTCAACGGGCTGGCCCGGCTGCTTGGGCTCGCCAGTCGCAGCGTCGCCACGGGACCACTGGCACCGCCGCCCGCGCAGGTCCCCGTCCGCCAGGGGATGTTCGGCAGCTCCTCGACCGGGTTGCCGCCGGCGTTGGGAAGGACCGGGCTCACCGCCAGTGTCAATTACACCCTCAGCCGTCCCCGGCCCAACGCAGGAGTCAATGTGCCTTCGGTGCCCGAGGATCCCTTCGGCCGGCCGCCGATCGTCATCCCGATCGTGACGAACAGCCAAAGCAGTGTCGGGCTCAACATGTCCTTTTCACCGACGATGTACTGGGCCGTCCGCTGGAATACGCAGTACAATGCCACGGCCAAGCGGTTCGAGTCGCAGCAGATCCAGCTGGAGCGGACCCTGCACGACTGGCGCGCCACCTTCAACTTCACCAAGAATGCCAACGGCAACTATGCGCTCGTGTTCAGCATCTTCCTGATGCGGCTGACCGATATCAAGTTCGATTATCAGCAGCAGACCATTCAGCCCTAGGCGGCCCAGGGCCGATTCACGGTCCGCGATCGCCGAGCCAGGCACGACCTTTCGACCCTCGGCTGCTGGCCGAAACTATACCCGGACGTCCTGCGGAATCTTGTTTCCCCGTGCGGCCGGGCCTACACTTAGAACCCCAAGTCCTGTCTACACTTGAGCCCACACTTTTCCGTGATCCTTCATGGCGCTTGATAAACTCAAAGTGGCCGCCCGTCAGCACGAACTCCGTGAGGAGTGGCGCGACGCCATTGAGCTCTATCGGCAGGCCATCCGGGAAGGGGAGGGCGGCGTCGAAGGCAGCGACCCGGCGATCTACAACCGGATCGGTGATCTGGCGCTCAAGGCGGGCGACGTCCTGGCCGCCTGCGAGGCGTGGGAGCAAGCCGCCACCCGGTATGGGGAGCAGGGGTTCTTCAACAACGCCATCGCGCTGTGCGGCAAGATCCTGCGCCTCGAACCGAACCGCGTGCATGTCTACCTCGAGCTGGCCCGCTTCCAGGCGCGGAAACGGGTGCTCTATGATGTGAGCAACAGTCTCCGGACCTATCACGAACGGATGGTTCAGGGCGGACGCGGCGATGACGCCCGAAACCAGTGCGAACGGCTGGGACGGGAGTTTCCGGGGTGGCGCGGTCTCGACGCGTTGATCGACGAGCTGCTCGGCCGTGACTCGAGCATCCCGGCGGCTGCCGAGGGCGAGTCCGTCGAACATCCCGGGGCCAGTGGTCTCGTCTTCATTGATACCGGTCCCCTGACGATCGAGCGCGCCTCCAAGCCGGTCCTCGACGATGGGGCGACGGCAGTCCTTCCCGCTGTCACGGCCGGCTTCGAGCTGGAGGCTCGCCCGGATGCCTTGCCGGTGACCGGCCTTGAATTGACGTCTGTCGAGGGATCGGTGGGCGCCGGCAGGGTGGAATCGGTCGCCGGCCTCGTGGGATCGGAACAGGCGACTGGTGACGTCCGCGCTGCGAAACCGATCGACGGACTCGAGCGCTCCGAAGCGTTCGCCGACGGCACCCGGTCTGCTGCGGCCGTGGAAGGACTTGAAGCAACTTCGGTGGAGCAGCCGGACGCCGCGGCCGAGGCCGGGGGCGAGACTCCGGAGATCGTCTTTCTCGACACCGAAGCCGTCACAACCGGCACGCCGCTGGTCTTCTCCCCGGAGGACCCCCTCGGCAACCGCGTCACCGCCCACGCGCTCCTGGAGGTCGGCGACCGCGTGCGCGGGATTGCCGCGCTCGATGCGGCGCTGGCGGGATATACCGAAAAGGAGGAGTGGCTCCAGGCCTACCTGGTGGCCACCGAACTCACGCAGGCGGAGCCGCCGGCAATTCACCGGCACCAGGCGCGGGTCGAGGTTGCTTCGCGCATGCGCGACGTCCCCCGGCTGTGTGAGGCCTATGTCGGCCTGGCTGAGGCGCTCGTGCGCGAGGGAAGCACCGAGAAGTCGGTCGCCGTGTATCGCCGCATTCTCGAGCTTGATGAGCACAACGTGCCAGCTCGCGACGCACTCCGTGCCATGGCCCCCGACGTGATCAGTTCCACGCCCGAGGGATTCGTGGACTTCGGCGCCATGGTGATCGACGACGCTGGGCCGCGCTCGACCCGGATGCGGACCGAGACGCCAGATGTCGCGCCGGACGAAGCGGACACCTTCCGCGATGCCCTGGCCGAATTCAAGCGCGCCCTCGACCAGAATCTGCCGATCGAGGATCATCAGGCCCATTACGATCTTGGGATCGCGTTCAAGGAGATGGGGCTGCTGGACGAGGCGATCAGCGAGTTCCAGAAGGCGTTGCGCGCGCCCGAAGTGCGCCTGCGCACCTCCGAGGCGCTGGGCCAGGTGTTCTTTGACCAGAATCGCCCGGCGGTGGCCGAGGCCGTGCTGCGCAGTGTGGAGAAGGGACCCGAGGGTGACGCGGACAAGATCGGCGTGCTCTACTGGCTCGGCCGGGCGCTCGAGGCCCAGGGCAAGGATGCCGAGGCGCGCGGATGCTATGAGCGGGTCCTGGCGGTGGACGTCGGATTCGTCGATGCGAGTGACCGACTGACCAATCTCGATAGCGACGGGGCCGCGTGACGCTCTCCCAGCTCGGCCCGCTGTCGCTCACGGATCTCCAGGCGAGCGTCGTGCCACGTCTGGCGCAGGTCGAGCACGAGATGCGTCGCATGATCGAGGACGACTTCCCGCTGATCAGCGACCTCAACGAGCACCTGCTGCGCATGCGCGGCAAGATGTTCCGCCCGACACTCACGCTGCTCGCCGACGAAGCGACGGATGGCCCTACCCCCGAGGCCGCCGCCCTGGCCGCGGTGATCGAGCTGATCCATCTCGCCACCCTGGTGCACGATGACGCGGTGGATCATTCGGTGTTGCGACGCGGCATGCCGACGATCAACGCGCTGTTTTCGCACCAGGTGTCGGTGATCATGGGCGACTTTCTGTATTCCCGGGCGATGGTCGAACTGGTGCGCCTCGGCGATCTCGATGCCTTGCGGATTTTGGCGCGGGTGACCAATGAGATGACCATCGGCGAGATGCGCCAGCTCCTCTCGCATGATCCGCTCGCCTTCAGTGAGGCGGACTACGACCTGCTGATCAAGGCCAAGACTGCCTCCCTGATTTCCGGCGCGTGTGAGGTCGGAACCCTCCGCGCGCCGCTGGCGCAACGTGCGGCCCTCGCCCGCTTCGGGGAGAATCTCGGCATGGCGTTCCAGATCATCGACGACCTTCTCGACTACGTGGCCGATCCGTCGGACACCGGCAAGCCGTCCGGTCTCGATCTTCGGGAGCACAAGGTGACCCTGCCGCTGATCTATGCCCTGCCCGAGTTCTCCGGCCCCGAGCGTGGGCAGCTCGACGCCCTGATGAATAACCCCGAGCCGACGGACCGTGAAATCGCCGATGTGGTCGCCGCGGTCTCGGGGCATGGTGGGCTCGAGGCGGCCCGGGAGCGTGCCCAACGCCTGTGCGCACAGGCCGATGACCACCTGGCGGCCTTGCCTGGTAGCCCTGCCTGCGAGGCACTCCGCGCCTCGCTGACCTATGTCTTGGAGCGTCGTCGCTGATGTCCACCGGTCCGAAGCGCCCGCGATTCTACCTCGGCATCCTGGCGGCCGGGTTCCTGCTGGGAGGGTACCTTTCTGCCCTGCTGGTCCGGTTTCTTCCGGAGAGCGCCGCCAAGAGCTTCTTCACCTTCAGTGTGGCACCGAGCTTGGGCCCTGTGACGGTGAACCTGCTGGTGGTATCGTTCACGCTCGGACCCGTGGGAATCAATGTGTCCTTGTTGAGCCTGGTCGGCGTCGCCGTAGCGTACTACACTGCGCGCTCGATTTTCTAAGGAGGAGTCCGCATGTTCGGGAATCTCGGTTTCATGGAAATCATGGCGCTGATGGTGGTCGTTCTGCTCGTGTTCGGCGCCAAGCGGCTGCCCGAAATCGGCTCGTCGATGGGCAAGGGGATCCGCGAGTTCAAACGGTCATTGACCGACACGCAGGAGGCGCTGACCAATGCCGCCGCGGATGATCGGTCGGTGCCCTCGCGCACCGTCGATGGCCAACCTGTGGCGCCGCCAACGAGCAGCAGCGAACCCAAGCGGCTGTCACAGTAGCGCCAGCGGTCTTCCACGAAACACCACGGGCGCCCAAGGTAAGACTTGGGCGCCCGTGCTGCGTTGACGGTCAATCCAGTGTGTTCAGCGCTTGGGCTTGGTCGCTTGCTGCGCTGCCGCATCGGCCTCGGCCTGGGCATTGGTTCGCTGGACGTCCGCGCGGGCGTCCTTGACCTTGGCGCTGGCACGCAGGGCGGCGATGTACTGGCGGAGGCGATCCTGCCTGGCCATGCGCACGAACTGCGAGGTCAGCTGATCCTTGTCCTTCACGAACGCCGCCGAGTCGGCAGGAATGCGATCCAGCACCGTGAACACATAGAAGCCGTCCGGCGTATCGATGACGCGACTGCGGTCGCCCTTGCGCAAGCCGAAGGCGGCGCCG
>JANYAG010000018.1 GCA_025361465.1 Gemmatimonadota bacterium | reverse complement strand
TGATGGTCTGGAAGTTGGTCAGCGTGCCGCCCAGCCACCGCTCGGTGACGTAGTGGCAGTTGGCGTTCCGGGCCTCGGCCTCGACGACGGCCTTGAGCTGGCGCTTGGTGCAGACAAACAGGATGTTCTCGCCCTTCAGCGCGACGGACTTCAGGAGTTCCGTGGCGGTGGTGAGCTGCTTGAGCGTCTTCTGGAGGTCGATCAGGTAGATGCCAGAGCGTTCCGCAAAGATGAAGCGGCGCATTTTCGGATTCCACCGGCGAGTCTGGTGGCCGAAGTGCGTGCCGGCGTCGAGCAGGTCCTGCAGGCTGGGCAGTGCCAAGGGTCGATCCTCAATCGGTTTGATCGGCCGTCATCCGTCGCGCGCCACCGCGACCCCGAAGGGCACCCGCGATCGCATCAGGAGACGTGAGTCGTCGCACACCCGTGTGGTGTGCGCGTATGGTGCGGCCGGTGCTGCTCCCTCGGCCCAGGGCGGTGCGCATCTCCCTTCATCCGGGGCGACGCATGCGTCGCCCCTCCTGTCGCACCCTACCGCTTCGAGAACTGGAACCGCTTGCGGGCGCCCGGGCGTCCCGGCTTCTTCCGCTCCACGGCGCGCGGGTCACGGGTCAGCAGCCCCGCCGTGCGCAGCTTGGCGCGATGCAGTTCATCGGCCTTGCACAGCGCACGCGCGATCGCATGACGCATGGCGCCCGCCTGGCCGCTGACTCCGCCGCCATCAACATGGGCCATGACATCAAAAGACCCGAGCGTATCGGTCGCCGTGAACGACTGCTGGATGTGCTGGACGAGCGACGGCCGGGGGAAGTAATCGCCAAGGGTGCGGCCATTGACATCCCACTTGCCGGTTCCCGGCGTGAGATAGACGCGCGCGACGCTGGTCTTGCGCCGCCCAACAGCCTGCCAACGGAACTCCGGGACTCCCGCCATCAGTTCTCCTTCGACTTCGTGATGATCGCGAACGGCTTGGGCAACTGGGCCTCGTGCGGATGCTCCGCGCCCCCGTACACCTTCAGCTTGGTGCGCAGCTTCTGCTTGGCCAGCGAATTCTTCGGCAGCATTCCGAACACCGCCTTCTCGATCACGCGGTCGGGATGCTCGGCGAGCAACTCACGGGCCGGGGTGTGACTCTCGTGCCCCATGTACCCGGTATGGCTGAAGTAGGTTTTCTGCGAAAGCTTGCGGCCGGTCAGCTTGATCTTCGAGGCATTGACGACGATGACAAAATCACCGCCATCCATGTGGGGCGTGAACGTCGGCTTGTGCTTGCCGCGAATCAATTGCGCGACCGTGCTGGCCAGGCGGCCGAGCGGCACGTCGCTGGCATCGACAATGTGCCAGTCGTGAGAGATGTCGGCCGGCTTGGCGGTGAACGTCTTCATGGGCTCCGGGTTTCCTGCCACTGGTTGCGAATATGCCACTTCATAGACAGACATGGAAACTAGCCCCCGATAACGCCTTGCGTCAAGCCACAGGACCCAGTTCGATGAGGATCTGCCCCTTCTCCACCGCCTGCCCTGCGGTCACCCGCACCCCCGTGATCACCCCGGCGACCGGTGCCTTCAACTCGTTTTCCATCTTCATCGCCTCCAGGACCAGCAAAGCCCCCCCGGCAGCCACCGAGTCGCCTTGACTGACCGGAATTCGGACCACCATCCCGGGCATCGGGGCCTTAACCACCGCCCCGGCCGCGGCCGCCTTGCCGGTCCCGGCGAAATTCCGGATATGCCTGCTTCGCTCGTCCTCGACCGTTACTTCCCGCAGGGCCCCCTGATCGACCAGGCGCCAGACCCCCTCGTGGTGCCCGTCGACGGCCAGCGTCGCCGCCCGATTGTTGACCAGCAGCCGAACTTCTGGCGACTGGTCATTGGACGTCAGCGAGGCGCTGACCGGCCGGCCATCAACCTGGACGGCCTCTCCGTCGATCTCGATCACCAGGGTCCGTTCCCCGACAGTGACGAAGTACTTCATCGGTGCTCCAGGAGGGCAAGGGTCTCCACATGGGCCGTCTGGGGGAACTGGTCGAAGGCAGTAACCTGCACCAGCCGGTAGTTGGGGATCAGTCCGGAAAGGTCCCGGGCCAGCGTGGCCGGGTCGCAGGAGATGTAGGCGATCCGGCGGGCCCCACTGGCAGCAAGCGCCGCCACCACGACCGGGGCCATCCCCACCCGCGGAGGGTTGGTGATGATCACGCCCGGAGCCGACAGCCGGACCACCTCCTCCTCAACGCGTCCCGCCAGGCGACGAGGCCCCGCAGGCCCGATTGCCGCAGCGAGCGCCACCGCCCTGCCATCGTGCTCCACACTTTCGACCGTGGCGCCTCGTTCCAGCAACGCGCGCGTGGTTTCGCCGATGCCAGCATAAAGGTCCCAGGCATGGCCCCCCCGAACAGGCTCGACGGACTCGACGGCCCGGGCCCTGACGCAGGCCCCGACGGCTGGATTGACCTGTTCGAACACCGTAGCGGGCCAAGGGTCAGCCGACCCGGTCAGGGCCCGTGGTTGACCACCGTCCGGATGCCACCAGATGACGGCGAGGCAATCCGCGTCTCGAAGGGAGCGAGCGAGGCTGGCGGCACCGCCCCACCCCAGAAGGTCTGGAGCGGTGCGGACGATGACATACAGCTGGCCACCGCTATCACGCCGCAGGACGATCCGAGCCCCCGCGCGCG
>JANYAG010000016.1 GCA_025361465.1 Gemmatimonadota bacterium | reverse complement strand
CCCGACGGCACCACCTGGATTCCGGGGAAGAGCCCGGCAACCCATTCCTTCTTCACCGCCGCCGCGTCCATGTTCATCTTGGCCGCTGCGCCGGCACTGTAGACCGTCAGCGCGACGTCGCACGCACCAAAGAGCACGCCGCTCTTCAGCAACTCCACCACGCCGAGCCCGGGGATCGGCAGCCCGCTGATGGTGGCGAATGGATTGGCGGTGGCGGCGGCGCCGCCGCTCTTGATGTCGAACATCTCGCCGATCGGGTATTTCGCCCAGATCGCATCCGACAGGGCGAGCGCCAGGCCATGGTGCCGCAGGATCACCATCGCACTCGCTTCCTCGCCCGGATAGGTCGCCGCCATGGTGTTGAGATAGATCCGCGGCCAGACCGCCGGCATTCCCTCGTTGGGAGCCGTCGCATCGAATACCACCCGATGCTTGCCCTTGAGCTTGCCGAACCAAGCTTCGAGCTGGGGATTGGCGGCGCGGGAGGCAGGGGTGGCCTCCGCTCGCTCAGGGGCCGCCAGACCGGCGGCTCCGATGCCCATCGCCGCGGCAGCGATGCTGCCGATGAAGCCGCGGCGTGGCGTGGAACTCGTGAAGCCATCAAGCATGAGACCCTCCCGGAAATGGGGAACAGGGGGCAGGTGGGGAATACCGACCAAAACTATCCCCAAATCCGGGAAGTGTCAGGGGGGCGCGCTAGAGGTACTCCTCGACCGGCGGACAGACGCAGACCAGGTTGCGGTCGCCGTACGGGTTGTCGATCCGGCTAACCGTCGGCCACGCCTTCCGTTCGCGCAGCCCAGGCACCGGGAAGGCCGCCTGCTCGCGAGAGTAGGGCCGGTCCCAGTTGTCGGAGATCACCGCCTCGAGGGTATGCGGGGCCCGCTTGAGGACGTTGTTCTCGCGCGGTGCCTTCCCTTCCTCGACCTCCCGGATCTCCTCCCGGATCGCCAGCATGGCATCGACGAAGCGGTCGAGTTCCACCTTCGGTTCCGACTCGGTCGGCTCGACCATCAGGGTCCCCGGCACCGGGAACGACAGCGTGGGCGGGTGGAATCCGAAGTCGATCAGTCGCTTGGCGATGTCCTCGCCCTCGACGCCGGCGGTGTTCTTGAAGATCCGGGTGTCGAGAATGCACTCATGCGCGATCAGGCCGTTCGCCCCCGAGTACAGGCAGGGGTACGCCCCTTCGAGCCGCTTGGCGATGTAGTTGGCGCTGAGGATGGCAATCTTCGTCGCCATCGTGAGCCCGGCGTTGCCCATCAACTGGATGTAGACCCAGGAGATCGGCAGGATGCTCGGGCTTCCCCACGGGCCCGCCGACACGGTGCCGGCCGACTGGGCGTGCCCCAGGTCGACAACCGGGTGATTGGGAAGGAACGGGGCCAGGTGCTTCGCCACGCCGATCGGCCCCATGCCGGGACCACCACCGCCGTGCGGGATGCAGAAGGTCTTGTGCAGGTTGAGGTGGCAGACGTCGGCGCCGATATCGGCCGGCCGGCAGAGCCCGACCTGCGCGTTCATGTTGGCGCCGTCCATGTAGACCTGGCCACCGTGCTGGTGGATGATCTCGCAGATCTCCTTGATCGATCCCTCGAAGACGCCGTGCGTCGAGGGATACGTCACCATCAGCGCGGCGAGGTTTGCCGAGTGTTCAACGGCCTTGGCGCGCAGGTCGGCGACATCGATATTGCCGTGCGCATCCGACCCGACCACCACCACCTTCATCCCGGCCATCACCGCGCTGGCCGGATTGGTGCCGTGGGCACTGACCGGGATCAGGCAGACGTCGCGGTGCGTGTCGCCCCGCGCATGGTGCCACGCCCGGATCACCAGCAGGCCGGTGTACTCGCCCTGCGATCCGGCATTCGGCTGCAGCGAGACCTTGGTGAAGCCGGTGATTTCGCAGAGATCCGACTCGAGCCACTCGAACAGCTCGGTGTAGCCCGCGGCCTGGGCCCGCGGCACGAAGGGATGGATCGACCCGAACTCGGGCCAGCTCACCGGCATCATCTCCGCCGCGGCATTGAGCTTCATGGTGCAGCTGCCGAGCGGGATCATCGCCGAGGTGAGCGAAAGGTCCTTCGCTTCGAGACCGCGCAGGTAGCGCAGCATCTCGGTCTCGGACCGGTGGCGATGGAAGATCGGGTGCGTCAGGTACGCGCTGGTCCGGCCGAACACCGCAGTGTACGGGGCTCCATCGATCGCGTGCTCCTGCAGGACCTCGAAGGGCCGGCCGCGCGCGAAGCACGAGACGACGTCGGCGAGGTCCTTGTAGCTGACGGTTTCGTCGAACGCCACCGCGATGCGATTGGGCGCCAGTCGTCGCAGGTTGATCTGCTGCTCCAGGGCGGCGGCCATCACGGCATCGCAGGTCGCCGGGCCGAGGGTCACCGCCACCGTGTCGAAATACACCGCGTGATCCACCGGGATCCCGAGCGCGCCGAGCGCCTCGGCCAGCTGCCGGGCGCGGCCGTGCACGCGCAGCGCGATCTCCCGGATCCCTTCGGGACCGTGCCAGATCGCATACATCGACGCCATCACGGCCAGCAACACCTGCGCGGTGCAGACGTTGCTCGTCGCCTTGTCGCGACGGATGTGCTGTTCCCGCGTCTGCAGCGCCATGCGCAGCGCCGGCCGGCCATCGACATCCTTCGACACGCCGATGATCCGTCCCGCGATGTGGCGCTTGTACTCATCCTTGGTCGCAAAGAACGCCGCGTGCGGTCCGCCGTATCCCAGCGGCACGCCGAAGCGCTGCGAATTGCCGACGACCACGTCAGCGCCCCATTCACCGGGCGGCTTGAGCAGCGCGAGGGCGAGCAGGTCGGTCGCGACCGTCACGATGGTGCCGGCCGCATGGGCGCTGTCGCAGATCCCGCGATAGTCGCGCACCGCCCCGTCAGTCGCCGGGTACTGCAGCAGGCAGCCGAACACGCCGGCCCCGAAGACGAAGTCCGCCGGATTCTTCACTTCGACGATGATGCCGCGCGCCTCGGCCCGGGTGCGCACCACGGCGATCGTCTGTGGATGACATGCCTCGTCAACCAGGTAGATCGTGGTCTCGCTGTGCTTCACGATGGCGAGGCTCATCGTCATCGCTTCGGCCGCGGCCGTGCCTTCGTCGAGCAGTGAGGCGTTCGCGATCGGCAACGCCGTCATGTCGCTGATCATGGTCTGGAAGTTGAGCAACGCTTCCATGCGGCCCTGGGCAATCTCGGCCTGGTACGGCGTGTACGCGGTGTACCAGCCGGGATTCTCGAACATGTTGCGCTGGATCACGGGTGGCACCAGCGTGCCGCTGTATCCGGCGCCGATATAGGAACGGAAGACCTGGTTCTTGTCGGCGATCTTCCGCAGGGCCGCGAGGACCGTGTGTTCGTCCTGGCCGGCGGGAAGGGTGAGTTTGCGACGCATGCGGATGCTGTCCGGCACCACCGCATCGATGAACGTTTCGAGTGATGCATAGCCCAGTACGCCGAGCATTGCGGCGACGTCATCCTGGCGCGGACCGATGTGGCGTCCGACGAAAGTGCTTCTCATGGCCATCCTCCACAACAGACGAGGCCCGCGAGGGCCCCGTCGTGTCAGTCGTCCATCGTGCTCAGTGACTCGCGATCATTGCGCCGTACGCCACCGCGTCTTTGAGCGCGGCGACCTCGGCGGGCTTGCTCATCTCGATCTTGACCAGCCATCCCGCCCCGTAGCAGTCGGACGCCACGGTCTCGGGAGCGTCGGCGAGGGACGTGTTGATTGCCACCACCTTGCCCGAGGCGGGTGCAAACAGTTCGCTCACGGCCTTGACCGACTCGATCACGCCGAACGGCTTGGTCGCTTCGACGATGGTGCCGACAGGCGGCAGCTCGACATAGACGATGTCACCGATCTGCTCCACCGCGAACGCGGTGATGCCCATGGTGCCGTCGGCGGCGATCCACTCATGCTCGTCGGAATACTTGAGATTGCCCGGGATATCCACGATGACGCTCCTGACTCAGGTCGAACGCTTGTAGAAGGGCAACGGCACCACCGTCGCTGTTGCCCGCAGATTCCGAATTCCCAACTCGAACACCGTACCCACCGCCGACGACGCCACCGGCACGAACGCCATCGCCACCGAGTAGCCAAGCGTGGGTGATGACGTCCCGCTGGTCACGCTGCCACACGCTTCGGATGCGGCGGGAAGATAGACGGGATAGCCGGTCCGTGCGATGCCCCGGTCGGTGAGTTTCAATCCCACCAGCTGCTTGCGGGGCGCGCCCTTGGCGCGTTCCAGCGCGGCGCGGCCAACGAAGTCTCCCGGCTTGTCGAGCTTCACTACCCGGCCCAGTCCGGCCTCGAACGGGGTCGTGTCGCGCGAGAGCTCCTGGCCGTACAGCGGCATCCCGGCTTCAAGCCGGAGCGAGTCGCGGGCGCCCAATCCGACCGGCTTGAGCCCCTTTGGCAAACCGGCGGCCAGCAGCTTGTCCCACACCGGCACGGCATCATCCCAGGCGACAAAGAGCTCGAAGCCGTCTTCGCCGGTATAGCCGGTGCGAGCCAACAGCACCGGAACGCCGCAGGCACGCGTCTCCTGGCCCGAGTAGTACTTCACCTTGCTCAGGTCGATGTCGATGAATGGCTGAAGAATCTCGGCGGCAAGCGGGCCCTGAATTGCAACCAGTGACGTCCGCATCGTCGCATCATCGAATTTCACGTTGAACTTCGCGATCCGCTCCTTCATGGCCGCCACCACCGGGACCACGTTGGAGGCATTCGCCACCACCATCCAGCGCTGTTCACCGAGCCGGTAGACGATCAGGTCGTCGATGACCGTGCCCTCTGGCGTACAGATCATCGAGTAGTGGGCCTTCCCGATCGGCATCTTGCTCGGCGTGGTGAGCACGGCATAGTCGAGCGCCGCCCCTGCCTCGGGTCCCTCGAACCAGAGTTCGCCCATATGGGTCAGGTCGAAGAGTCCGGCCGCGGTGCGCACGGTCTGATGTTCGTCCACAATTCCCGAGTATTGGACCGGCATTTCCCAGCCGGCATAGGGTACCATCCGGGCGCCGAGGGCACGGTGGCGGGCATCAAGGGCAGTTTGGTTCATGGATCATCCTCACTACATAAGGCCTGAAGAACGGCGTCGAACCACGCGAGCCCCGTAACATAAACGGATCAGGCGCGGAGTTTCTGGCCCAAAGACCTCCGTGGGAGTAGGATTTGTGGGTGAACGCGCTCTCCGGGAAATCCATGGATGAATCCGGCCAGGACCAGCTGATTTCCCGCTTTCAGGCCGCCAGGCGGGATCCTGAACTCGCGGTCCTGGAAGGGTTCCACGCCCTCAAGCACGCGATCCGCTTCAAGGCTGCGCTTCACGCGGTGGTGACACACAATCTGGGTGGACTTGAGCTCCTCGCCGAGCAGCTCGCCCCCGACGTGCGTGATACCATCACCGAGCACGCTCAGGCCGTGCGGTACGAACTCTTCGAACAGTGTTCTCCAGGTGATCAGGAAACCGGCGTGATCTCGCTGGCCGCCCGACCGGTGATCACGCACGAGATGCTGCAGGCCCTCTCCCATGATGCGCCGGTGGTGCTGCTTGAATCCCCGTCGCATCTCGGCAACATCGGTGCGGTGGTGCGAGTTTCAGCTGCAGCTGGTGCCGCGGCCGTGCTCACCACCGGCAGCCACGATCCATGGCATCCGCACTCTATTCGTGGCTCGGCCGGCCTGCATTTCGCGATTCCGGTGGTGCGCACCGACGAGTATGCGTTGGCCGGGCGGCCGCTGATTGCCATTGATCCGGATGGTGACGAGCTGCAGCCGGCATCGATTCCGGCGAATGCCGTGCTCGCATTCGGCTCCGAGCGTTCGGGACTCAGCGACGCGCTGCTGAAACGCGCCGATGCGCGGCTGCGTATCCCAATGGAGCCGGCGGTGTCGAGCCTCAACCTCGCGACGGCGGTGGCAGTGGTGTTGTATGCCTGGCGGTTGCGGCGCGATTCGTAGCACCCAGCAATCAGGTTCGCTCTCCTTCCGGGGGCTGAGTTGAATCGCTTTCTCCGCGCCACCATGGCAGTCGCACCGGCACTGCTCGCGGCACCGCACCAGGCCAATGCCCAACTCTCCCAGCCGAAGATCGTGCTGGAGTTCACGATGCAGCCCACCGAGGGAAGTCCGGGGGAGTTTGCCAACCCCACTGGAATCCTCCGGACAACTGATGGTCGCCTTGTCGTCACGGATCGGGACGCACCAACCGTGCGGCTGTATGACCGGACGGGGCGGTTCATCCGCAACATCGGTCGCCCAGGAGCCGGGCCCGGCGAATACCGCCAGCCGATGCCGACGTTGTTTCACGACACCCTCATGATCCATGATGGGAAGCTCAACCGCATCGACGTGATGACCCTCGACGGCAAGAGCGTGCGGACGTTCGCCGTACCGTATTCAGGGTCCTGCTGCCAACCGCCGCTCATGGCGGCTTCGGGGCACCTGGTGGTCCAGGGATTCAACGGCCGCGGATCAGTCTTCCGTCGATACACCCTCCTGGGCAAGGCGGTCGATTCCATCATCGTGCCGGACGTCGCGGCCAAGGGGGAATGGACGTTTGCGAGTGGTGGCGGACAGGCCAGCTATCGCATTCCCTACGCCGCGTTCACCGCAAGGACGATGCTCCGGGATGGGACGATGTTCTATGGCAACTCGAGAGAGTACCAGTTGATCGTCACGCGGACCGGGCGCGACACCGTGCGTCTCATCGCGCGACGCACTGGCACTGGCACCCCGATCCGGCCCGCGCTGCGCGATTCGACGTCTACACCCACCTTGGCGGGTCATTGGGAAGTGTCAACGCACCGTTCACCTGGAGCTCTCCGAACATCACCTTCATGGGTGATCGGATCGGGGTAATCGACACAGACACGAACGATCTGCCGCGGATCAGGATCTATCGTATCGTGACGAACTAGGTGAGCAGTACGCAGGACACCAGCGCTCTCGTTGCCCGGAGTAACGAACAGCGCGTGCAACCGTAGGTGGTCGCGAGGCATCAATCTCTTATTCCCCGTCCCAACGGGTTCCGATGCTTTCAGCCGTCCGCTGGCCAACTCTGATCACCCTGTTGACGCTGACCGCCTGCAGCAGCGGCGCCGGCACGACGCTCAATCCGCCAACGGTCGATACCCTGCCCGGCGGCATCGTGGTCGACAGTCGCGGGCGCATCTTCGTCCTCGATCGCAAGCCGACACTGATCAAGGTCTATGCCTCCGACGGCACCTTCAACGGCACGATCGGACGAGAGGGCAGCGGTCCGGGTGAGTTCCAGCAGTGGGGCATTCTCACGATCAGGCGCGATACGCTCTACCACCACGATCCGCGACAGGTGCGCACCCAGGCATTCACCCCCGACGGCGCCCTGATCCATGGCTAGGTTTCCCTCTGCTGCTGGCAGATGCCGGCCGCGGCCGACGACAGCGGACGGACTCCGGTGCCCGGAATGCTGCGTCCGGACACGACCAGCAAGAGCTTTCTGGCCGGCGCAGGCTACGTCCGCTATCACGCCGACGGTCGCGTCGCCGACACCGTCATCATTCCGCCACAACCCGAAGTCAAGAGCTGGCGGGTCCGCGAGAAGGACAACCGGATGAGCATGAGTGTCCCCCTGATGCCCGGATTGCAGCGCACCTTCGACCGAGCAGGACACTTCGTCTGGGGCCAGCAGGCGCGCTACGAGATCGTCATCTCGCGTAAAGGTCTCGACACGTTGCGAATCTTCTCATCCGTTGCAGGCACCTTTCCGATCCCCGACTCGATTCGTCGGGAAGAATTCGACCAAGCGATCAAGAACAACCCGATGCTCAAGTCGGTGGCCCGGTTCGACGACATTCCGCGGAACTACCCGGCGTGGACCTCGATGTGTCTCCGATGGGAATGGCAACTTCTGGGTGATCCGACCCGGCCCCAAGAGCGATGGCGACACCTTCGATGTCTTCTCCCCCGATGGCGTCCTGCTCGGCGCGGTCCCTGCGCCATTCCGCAACGTCTCTCTGACCTTCTGGACCCGCGATCGGGTCTACCGTATCGAGGATGACGACTCGGCCGGACTCCAGTCGATCAAGATCTACCGGATCGAGCGACCTCCTCGTTGAGCGTTACATTGAACTAGCCCCGTCGCATCATCCCCAGAGGCCCGTCATGCCGCGTGTCCGCTCCTCCGTAGTTCTCCTTTCCCTCATGGCCGCCATGATGGCGTGTGGCAAGGGAAAGACCGGTGCCACGAGACCCGATTCGCTCACCCAGGACTCCCTCAAGGCGGCCGGCAACATCGCCCTGCCAGTGGTGGGTGAACCGGTGCGGAAGGGCGACCTGATCCTCACGGTCAGCGCGACGGGGCAAATCCGGACCGATGCCACGACATCGCTCAAGGCCGAGACAGGCGGGACGGTGACGGCGGTGCTGATACGGGCGGGCGACAAGGTGACCAAGGGACAGGAACTGGTCCGGGTCGACTCGGTGCCGCTGATGCTCGACCTTCGCAACGCCCAGGCCCAGCTCGCCACAGCGCGAATGAACTACCGGGTCGAGATCGAACCGGACTCCATCGGTGGCATTCCGATTTCCGACGCGAAGCGCAACTACGCCATCGTCAAGTCGGGACTCGAATCGGCGAACGTCGCGGTCGATCGCGCCCGGCTCGCGCTCAAGAATGTCTCGGTCCGCGCACCATATGACGGCGTGATCGAGAAGGTCACCGTGGCCGCCGGCGACCGGATCGGCCAGGGCACTGAGGTCGCCGTGATCGTCGATCTCACCAACCTGCGGGTCGAAGCACAGGTGCTCGAGCACGACATCCCGTTGCTGCGGGTTGGCGGTGACGCACAGATCACCGTCGCGGCGATGCCCGACAAGCTGGTCCATGGCACCATTGCGGCAATCCTGCCGCTGGTCGACTCGGTCACCCGTGCTGGCCGCGCGGCGATCCGCATCAAGGGCGACGGCACGCTGCGCCCGGGGATGTACGCCGACATCCGCCTGGAAGCGAACCGGCTCCCCAACCGGATCATCATTCCCACCAAGGCACTGGTCGAACGCGAGAGCCGACCACTCGTCTTCGTGGTACGCGACGGGCGTGCGGAGTGGGTCTACATCACGCCGGGTCGCAGCAACACCCGCGAGACCGAGGTCCTGCCCGACAGTGCCACGGGACTGATTCCCCTCAAGCCCGGGGACATCGTCCTCACTGAAGGCCATCTCACGCTGACGCATCAGGCTCCGGTGAGCCTGACGACCAAGCGCGAGAACGGCCCGAACAACTGAGCGGGAAGGCCCCGTGTCCCTCGCCAGTGCGGCCCTCCGTCGCCCCGTCACCACTGTCGCCGCCACCCTCGCCCTGGTGCTCCTGGGGGCGGTGTCGCTGGGGCAGATGCCGGTCTCGCTCCTCCCCGACGTCGCCCTGCCGGTGCTGACGGTGCGCACCATCTACCCCGGTGCCGCCGCCGAGGAAGTCTCCCGCCTGGTCGCCGAACCGATCGAGGCGGCGGTTGGCGCCACGCCGGGGTTGATCGAGATGCGCTCGGTGAGCCGCAACGGCGAGTGCAGCACCACGCTGAAGTTTGCGTGGGGCACCGACATGAAGAAGACGCAGCTGCAGGTGCGCGAACGCCTCGACGCCGCGCGCGGGCAGATTCCCGACGATGCCGCGCGCCCGACGCTGCTCACCTCCGACCCCGGCGAGCGGCCGATCGCGGTGCTGGCATTGACCGGCCCTGGCGATCTCCGCGCCGTCGCCCGGACGGCAGAGAACGTCCACGCGCGGCAACTCGAGCAGATCAAGGGCATCGCCAGCGTGGCCGTGGTGGGCGATCCGACCGACGAAATTCGCGTCGACGTTGATCCCGACCGGGCGCGGGCGCTTGGCCTCACGCCGGACGACATCGCCACCGCCATCACCAACGCCAACACCAACGCCACCGGCGGCACCATCCGCCGGGGCCAGTATCGCTTCTCGGTCCGCACGCTCACGGAGTTGAGTGATCCCGCGCAGATCCGCGACATCCCGGTCGGCCAGGCGAGTCGCAACATCCGGCTGGCCGACATCGCCACGGTCACGCCGGCCAGCGCCGATCCGCGCACCGTCGTGCGGCTCGATGGCGCCCTGGCGGTGGGCCTGGTGGTCTACAAGGACGCCGGCGCCAACACCGTCAAGGTGACCGGGCTGCTGCAGGAGGCACTCGACGTGCTGCGAAAGCAGTTCCCCGACGTGAAGATCCGGGTGGTCGCGGCCCAGGCGCAGTTTGTCCGCGACGCGCTGTCGAACCTGACACAGGAGATCGTCGCCGGTGGCGTGCTCTCGATCCTGTTGATCCTGCTCTTCCTGCGGGACTGGCGGATGTCGCTGGCGATCGGGATGATGGTGCCGCTGTCGGTGATGGCGTCGCTGACCATGCTCCAGTTGCTCAATGTCACCATCA
>JANYAG010000319.1 GCA_025361465.1 Gemmatimonadota bacterium | reverse complement strand
CAGCGGCTTGATGAACTCGTCGGTTTCGCCGCGGGCATACGCCGCGCGGATGCCGGCGACCGGATCGGCGATGGCGGTGCCGATGCCATGGACCATGGCGTCATAGCCAAGCCGGATCCGCTCCCACCGCTTGTCGCGATCCATCGAGAAGTACCGGCCGACGAGCGAGGCGATCACCGTCCGACCGCCGCCAACCTTGGCGATCTCCTGCTGGAGCTGGGCCACGAAGTCAGCGGCGGAAGCCGGCGGCGAGTCGCGGCCGTCAAGGAAGCCCTGGATCGCAATCCGGGGAACCTCCAGCCGGACGAAGGCCGTGATCGCGGCGACCAGGTGCTGATCCATGGCATGGACGCCGCCGTTTCCGAGCAGGCCGACCAGGTGCAACGTCCCGCCGGTCTTGCGAACGTGGGCCGCCACGCCCGCCAGGGCGGGGGAGGAAGAGAACTCCCCGCGCTCGATGCTCAGGTTGATGCGAACCAGGTCCTGCGGCACCACGCGCCCGGCGCCGAGGTTCAGGTGGCCGACTTCGCTGTTGCCCATCTGTCCCGAGGGCAGCCCGACCGCCAGGCCACTGGCATCGAGCAGGGCCCGGGGCTGCGAGGCGACCAGCTGGTCCCAGACCGGAGTGTTGGCCAGGGCAATGGCGTTCCCTTCGCGCTCCGCACGCCATCCCCACCCGTCCAGGACGGCGAGGACCACAGGGGCAGCGCGGCGGTCAGGAGCCATGTCGCAAACACTCCGGCGAGGAAGAGGGCACTGTCTCGAAACTAGCCGCAGGCCGTGAAGGGACCAATCACCCGCGACCGGCTGTATTCTTCATGCGGACCACCTTACCCGCCATTTCCAGGAGTTTGCGCATGTCCGCCCGGTGTGTTTCGGGGGCCGCCATCGCCGCCGCCGTTGCTCTCTGCACCCTCGGAACAGCTGCCGGGGCGCAGGACATTCCCTACCGGATCGGGCGCTGGAACCCCGATTCGTTCGGCAACCAGCGCGTGGTGCTGCACGTCGCGCAGTCGTCGCTGCCGGCCCGCGGGCCGGTCCGCGCGTTGATCCCATGGCGGCGGCGCGACTTCCACCCCGAAGGCAAGCGCATCATCGTGACCGATGGGCAGGGGAAGCGCGTGCCCAACGCCGTGGCCCTCAGGGTGCGTCGCGATTCGGGGGACGTGGTCTTCGAGGCAGCGGGAGGAGATGCCGACTACTACCTCTATTATCTCCCGTATGCCGGCTCGGTGAGGTCCAATTATCCGAAGATCACCTACCCGGCTCCCGATTCGACCGCCGATCCGGCCTGGATCCGTGGCGCGCGCAGCGGTGCGGCCGGTCTTCCCCGCGCGGCGGTCATCGCGTTCGAATCGGTGGACACGATGTCACAGGTGTGGCCGATGGAAGTGATCGCCACCGCCAGTGAAGTGGCCGCGCTCCTGGCCAGGTTCCACGGCCAGCCGATGGCGGTCTTCCCCGAGGATCGCACCCGGCCGATCAAGATGACGACCGACCTGCCGATGCGCTGGGCGGCGATGGCCGACAGGCGCGAGCTGCTGGGCACCGCCCTGCGGGATGAGTACTACGCCTTCCAGCTTGGGGTCTGGGCGCTGACAACGCTCGATTCCGTGCGGGTGCAGTTCGCGGCGCTGTCCGGCCCGGGCGGCGCCAGCATCCCGAAGACGGCCTTCAACTGCATCAACACCGACGGCGTCGACTGGATGGGCCGCGCCTACCAGCGCACCGTCACGGTGTTGTCCGGACGGGTGTCGCCGATCTGGTGCGGCGTGATGGTGCCGGCCACGGCGCGCGCCGGCGAGTATCGCGGCACCGCGACCGTCGTGGCGAGTGGCGGGAAGCGGAGCGCGGTGCCGATCCGCCTGACCGTGGTGCCCGAGCGCGTGATCAATCACGGCGACGATGAGCCGTGGCGCCTCTCGCGGCTCCGCTGGCTCGACTCCCGTCTCGCCGCCGAAGGCGCGCCGATGGCGCCCTACACGCCGGTCGGGGGCAGCCCTGCGGCCTTCTCCGTGCTCGGGCGGCAGATTGCGCTGGATCCGTTCGGCTTCCCGAAGCAGATCACCTCGTTCTTCGATCCCGGCATGACCAAGCTGGTCGCCCGCGGCCGGCCGATGCTGGTCCGCCCGATCGCGCTGCAGGTCGAGGACAGCGCCGGGCATGCGATGACGTTCCAGCCCGGCGCGGTGAGCGTGACGCAGCGCACCGCGTCGCGCGTCTCCTTCCGCTCCAGCGGGCAGAGTGGCGCGCTCCATCTCGGCGTGCGCGGCGAGCTCGACTTCGATGGCAATCTCGAGTACCAGGTCGCCGTGGTCGCCGATCGCGCGATGCCGGTCAACGACATCCGCCTCACGCTGCCGTTCCGCAACGACGTGGCGCGCTTCTTCATGGGAATGAGCCAGATGGGCGGCAGGGCGCCCGGAAAGTACGACTGGCGCTGGGATGTGACCCGCAACCAGGACGCGGTCTGGCTCGGCGATGTCAACGCGGGCGTGCAGCTCACGCTCAAGGACGAGCACTACATCCGTCCGCTCAACACCAACTTCTACCAGTTGCGGCCGCTGGTGATGCCGCGCTCATGGTCCAATGCCGGACGCGGCGGCTGTCACTTCGAGGCGAGCGTCAATTCGTACGACGCCACCTGCTATGGCGGCCCGCGCACCCTCGCCAAGGGCGACACCCTCTGGTTCAACTTCCGCCTGCTGGTGACGCCGTTCCACCCGCTCGATACCCGGACCCACTTCGACACGCGCTACTACCACTCCTACAAGCCGGTGGACACCATCCGGGCCGCGGGCGCGAATCTCGTCAACGTCCATCACGCCACCGACATCAATCCGTTCATCAACTATCCGTTCCTGCGGCCGGCGGCGATGAAGGCGTATGCCGACTCGGTGCACGCCGCGAAGATGCGCTTCAAGATCTACTATACCGTGCGCGAGCTGACCAATCGCGCGCCGGAGCTGTGGGCGCTGCGCTCGCTGGGCAGCGACGTGCTGGCGTCGGGACCCGGTGGCGGGCATTCGTGGCTGCAGGAGCACATGGTCGATGACTACATCACCGGCTGGGTCGTGCCCGAGCGCCGTGACGTCGCGATGGTCACCAGCGGGATCTCGCGCTGGCACAATTTCTATGTCGAAGGGATGCAGTGGCTGACGCAGCACGAAGGCGTGGACGGCATCTACCTCGACGACGTCGCGTTTGATCGCGCGACGATGCTGCGGCTCCGCCGGGTGCTCACGGCCAACGGCACCCCCGGCGAGAAGATCGACCTCCACTCGGCCAACCAGTACAACAAGGCCGATGGCTACACCAGCAGCGCCAACCTCTACCTCGAGCACTTCCCCTTCGTGGACCGGCTCTGGTTCGGCGAGTACTTCAACTACAACAACTCACCCGAATACTGGCTCGTCGAAATGTCGGGCGTGCCCTTCGGCCTGCTGGGCGAGATGCTGCAGGATGGCGGCAACCCCTGGCGCGGGATGCTGTTCGGCATGACGGCGCGGCTGCCGTGGGCCGGCGATCCGCGCGCGATCTGGAAGGTCTGGGATGATTTCGGCATCGCCACGGCGACGATGCAGGGGTGGTGGACCCCGAATGCCCCGGTGACCACCGGCCGCACCGACATCCTCGCCACCACCTACAGTCGTCCCGGCGCGGCGCTCATTGCGGTGGCCAGCTGGGCCCGCGACACGACGCCGGTCACCCTCGCGATCAACTGGCGTGCCCTTGGTCTCGACTCGACGCGCGTCCGGATCGACGCACCGGAGATCACCGGTTTCCAGCCGGCGCGGTCGTTCAAGCCGGGGGAAGCGATCCCGGTGCCCAATGGCCGTGGCTGGTTGCTGATGGTGAAGCCTTTGACGGGCGTCGCGGCGCCCGGTAAACTGCCCCGATGACTTGGCCTGCGCCGCCCCGTCTCCTCACCGCCCTGATCCCATGGCTTCTGGCAGGAGCCCTTGGTGCCCAGGGCCACACGCCGACCGTCGTGGCGAGCGATCTCCTGAAGGATTCCACCGGGGTGGTGCTGGCCCACCTGGCCGCCGGCACGCCCATCACGAGGGGAAGGGTCCGCGGGAACCTCCAGGAAGCGACGGTCGAGGGTTGGGTCGCGGCCGCTGCGCTGCGGGATGATGCGCGCGGCAACGGGGCGACGGTGACCCACGCTGAGGGGACGCCCCTGCGCGCCGGGGCAGGGAGTGGCGCCACCTTCGGCACGGCCCACTTCGGCATGCGCCTCGTGCGACTCGAAACCAGGTCCGGCTGGGCACGCGTGCGCCGAAGTGGCTGGATCAGCAAGTCGGCCTTCACCGCACCGGCGGCGGCCAAGCCGGCCGCATCCGCGCCTGCGAAGACTCCAGTCGTGGCCACTCCCACCCCCGCGGCGACCAGCACCGCGCCACCGGCACAGTCACCATCCCCAGTGCCGGCCGGCAATTCCGCCACCTCGATGCTTCCCGGGGGCACCTCCATCGCGGCCGCGCCCTCGGGCTCGGCGGTCGGCGTCATCGAGGTGCCCGTGAAGGCGGAGGTGCTCGAGCACCGCAGCGGCTGGGCCCGCGTGCGCATCGAGGGGTGGGTGCGTGACGCGGCGCTAGGTGAGGCGCCGCCGCCCGGCTCGATCACCGCCGCCGACATCCGCAGCCAACCCGATCGCTATGTCGGGCAGACGGTGGAGTGGACCCTGCAGGTGATCGCGGTAGAGAAGGCCGATGACTTGCGGCCCGAATTGCCGACAGGGCAACCGTACGTCCTCGCTCGCGGCCCGCTGCCCGAGGCCGGTTTTGTCTATATGGTGGTCGGCATCGACCAGGCTGACACCTTCCGCGGCCTGCAGCCACTTACCAAGATCCGCGTGCGCGCGACCGTGCGCGCGGGACGCTCAAAGTATCTTCCGGTGCCGGTGCTCACCTTCGTGCGCCGACTGGACTGAAGAGGAAGGTGCCGTGAAGGACCACTTGAAGGAACGGATCATCCGCAGCATCGCATCGCTCTCGGATGAGCGCGGGTATCAGGTGCTCGACTATGTCGAGTTTCTCGAGAGCAAGTACGGCGAGCGCGCGGCGCCCACCGGGATCCTGGCGCAGATCAGCGACACCGTCACCGACACGATGCGCGCCGGCAAGGTGCCGCTCGATGCCATCACCGGCACCGCCAGGATCTTCGGCGGCGCCAGCAAGGTGATGACCGGGCTCGCCTCGGCGGCCCAGGCGGTCGTCGACGAGACCTCGCGAGCGCTCAGCACGCCAGCCAAGAGTGCCACGCCTTCCGAGCCGAAGCCCCACGCGGCGCAGCCTGGTCCCGCCAAAGCCACCGAGTCCAAGCCCACTGAGAGGATCCCCGAATGAGCAGCCTCCGGCCTGGCCTCGCCCTCACCTTTGACGATGTGCTGCTGGCTCCGCGACATTCGACCGTGCATCCCCGGGGCGTGTCCACCACCTCCCGCTTCACCCGGGCCATCCCGCTGCACGTCCCCCTCGTCTCGGCGGCCATGGACACCGTCACTGAGGCGGAGATGGCGATGGCGATGGCCCGAGCCGGCGGCATCGGGGTGATCCACAAGAACATGTCGATTGACCGGCAGGCCGCCGAGATCGACCGGGTCAAGCGCAGCGAAAGCGGGATGATCCAGAATCCGATCACCCTCGGCCCCGAGCGCCCGATCCGCGAGGCCCACGCCCTGATGCGGCGCTTCCGGATTTCCGGCGTGCCGATCGTCGATGGCAGCGGCCGTCTGGTCGGCATCATCACCAATCGCGACCTGCAGTTCGAGTCCAATCTCGAGCGACCGATCTCGGCCGCGATGACCAGCGAAGGGCTTGTCACTGCGCCGATCGGCACCACCCTCGATGAAGCCGAGGCCATCCTCGCCCAGCACCGGATCGAGAAACTCCCGGTGGTTGATGCCCACGGAATGCTCAAGGGACTCATCACCGTCAAGGACATCTTCAAGCGGCGCGATTACCCCAACGCCAACAAGGACGACCACGGCCGGCTCCGGGTGGCGGCGGCGGTCGGCGCTGGGCCCGAGGCGAAGATCCGCGCCCAGGCGCTGGTGAGTGCCGGCGTCGATGTGATCGTCGTGGATTCCGCGCACGGGCACTCCGAGGGCGTGCTCGAGACCATCGCCGCGCTCCGCGAGGCCTTTCCCGACGTGCAGCTGGTCGGCGGCAACGTCGCGACCGAATCAGGCGCTCGGGCGCTGGTCGAGCGCGGCGTGGACGCCGTGAAGGTCGGCATCGGACCGGGCTCGATCTGCACCACGCGTGTGGTAACCGGGGTCGGCATGCCGCAGGTCACCGCGATCATCGATGCCGTGCGCGGCGCAGGCGATGTGCCGGTGATCGCCGATGGCGGCATCAAGTACTCGGGCGACATGGTGAAGGCGCTGGCCGCCGGCGCGGCGAGCG
Source organism: Gemmatimonadota bacterium (assembly GCA_025361465.1). Lineage (GTDB taxonomy): Bacteria > Gemmatimonadota > Gemmatimonadetes > Gemmatimonadales > GWC2-71-9 > Palsa-1233. The sequence goes on along the minus strand of JANYAG010000319.1, from coordinate 8,620 downwards.
TGATGATGGGCTCGATGCTGGCCGGCACCGAGGAGAGCCCCGGCGAGAGCATTCTCGCCGAGGGACGCCGCTTCAAGCTGATCCGCGGCATGGGCTCGCTCAGTGCGATGCAGGATGGCTCGGCCGATCGCTACTTCCAGGAGGGCGAGGTTTCTCCCTCCAAGCTGGTGCCCGAAGGGATCGAAGGGCGGGTGCCGTACAAAGGGCCGGTCGCCGAGGTGCTCTTCCAGATGGTCGGCGGACTGCGCAGTGGGATGGGATACTGCGGCGTGGCGTCGATCAAGGCGCTGCAGGACGACACCGAGTTCGTCCAGATCACGTCAGCGGGTCTGCGTGAGTCGCACCCGCACGACGTGACCATCACCCGGGAAGCGCCCAACTACAGCGTCTAGTCCCGCATCCTGGGCAGGACGTACTTCCGGAGATACTGCAGGTCGTCGGTGTCCTTGCGGACGGTGTACACCGTCCCGCGCCCGAGGCCGACCAGGCGTTCGCCGGGGGCGAGCACCACCTGGGCAATCAACGCCCCGGTGCCGCTGAGCACGTCGAACTTCGCCGTCGTGTTGCCGGTCGGCTGGGAAAGCGACACCCAGAGGCGGCCGTCCGGCGAACTCTGCAGCGAGGTATAGGGCGGCTTGTTTGCCGGCCAGCTGGGAGGCTCGAGTACCTCGGCCGTGAAACTCGGGGCCGCTCCCTGATTACCTCCAGCAGCGGCCGTCTGCTTGATGGTCTGGGCCATGGCGCTGTCCATCACCTTCCGCACCGAATCGACCAGCGCCTTCTTCTCGCGCGCCGTGACGGGTACGGCCACGGCAGCGATCAGCGGTCCCGTGGTCTCGGCCCGGCCCGCGCCAACGAAGCGCACCTGGTAGACCCCACCACGCAGCATTGCGATGCGGCCATCGGGCAGTGCCGTCCAGATATCGTGCGGTGAGAAGTCCGGTGCGGTCACGATGACCTTCACGTTTCGGCCGGCCATCTCCATTTTGGGCGCGAGCTTGGCGACCGGGCTGCGGATCGTGGCCAGCCTCGTGGTCTTTCCCGACCGAAGGTCCAGCGACTGAATCTGGATGGTGTCGGCGAAGGTGGGCATCGGGCTCTGCGCCCCCGACTGGGGCGTCGGCATCTTCATTCCCGTGGTCTGACCGAAAATGTGACCGGCCGCATCAGTTCCAGCTGGCTGCATGCGAGAAACCATCGACGCGACGTCACCAACGGCCCCAAGCGGCGCCGTGCGCACCGGTGTGCCTTGCGGCGAGACGAGCAGCAGGCGTTGCTGCAAGGCGTCGTAGTACGACGCGGTATCTGCCGCGCCCGGAAGGAGGATGCCGGGAACCTTGTACTCGAGTGGACCACCTCCCTGGCGACCAACGGCTCGCATCGTGCCACGGGCGAGGTCGACCAGCCGGAGTTCCTTCTCGCCATCGTCGAGGACCAGCAGGCTCCCACTTCGGAGCTCGAGCACCTGTGTGATCGCCGAAAAAGGCTCGGCGAACTCCTTGGCCCCCCGATCGAGGGTGAAGACCGGCACGCGGGCCTGGGCTGGGGCGCCGCCGGCGACGGCCAGTGACAGGGCAAGAACTGGGGGGATCAGGCGGATGCGGTGCGTGGCCATGGCTGTCTCGTGCTCGAGATGTGCCCGGGCCGTCCCGAGCCCCTGAAACGTGGGGCCATCGCGCACGGAATGCACGGCCAGGGTGCGCGACGCGAAGAAGGCGGAGCAAGGGATGATCTCCTTGCTCCGCCCTCCCCTTGGTGCGCCGGCCGTGCTTATGCCGTTTCGCTGTGGATCTTGCTGTGGCTCCGGCTGTAGCCGAAGTAGATCACCAGCCCGATGGCCAGCCACGCGCCGAGTCGCAACCAGTTGGTCCAGCCCAGCCCGTAGATCATCGCGCCGCAGACCACCACGCCCAGGGTGGCTACGACCGGCATCGCTGGCACCGTGAAGCCGCGCTTCAGGTCCGGGCGCCGTTTCCTCATGATCCAGACGCCAATGCAGACCAGGATGAAGGCGAACAAGGTGCCGATGCTGGTCATCTCACCGACGATGTCGCCCGGGATGAACGCGGCGAACAGCGAGGTGAAGCCGAAGAACAGCCAATTGGACTTGTAGGGCGTCCGGTGCACCGGATGCACGTCGGAGAACATCTTCGGCACCAGGCCGTCGCGGCTCATCGAGTAGAACACCCGCGACTGCCCGAGCAGCATGACGAGAATGACCGACGAGAAGCCGGCCAGGATCGCGATGGTGACAAAGTTCGACAGCCAGGCATAGCCGGTCATGTACTTGGTGATGGCGAAGGCGACCGACGCCTCGCGGCCGGCGTGACGGAAGTCGTCGACCGTGGCTACGCCGCTGAGGACGTGCGAGAAGAGCACGTACAGGATGGTGCAGATCACCAGCGACCCGAGAATGCCGATCGGCATGTCGCGCTTGGGGTTCTTCGCTTCCTGCGCGGCAGTGGACACCGCGTCGAAGCCGATGAAGGCGAAGAAGACCACGCCAGCCGCCCCCAGGATGCCCATGATCCCGCCATAGGCGTGGGTGATCCCTTCACTGTCGGTGTAGTGGGTCGGCGCCGGGATGTACGGCGTGTGGTTGGCCGGGTTGATGAATCCCCAGCCGATGGTGATCACCAGGATCACGATCGCCATCTTGGTGATGACGATCAGGCCGTTGACGAAGGCCGATTCCTGGGTGCCGCGCACCAGCAGGGCCGACAGCAGGAAGAGAATGACGACCGCCGGGATGTTCACGAGGCCGTGCTGCACCACCCCGTCGGCGCCGGTCAGCGTCTGAAAGGGTGAGTGACACCAGGCGTACGGGACGTGCAGCCCGATCATCTCCAGCGCCTTGTTGAGATATTCGCTCCACGCGATCGCCACCGTGGCGGCACCGACCGCGTATTCCAGCACGAGATCCCAGCCGATGATCCAGGCGATCAGCTCGCCCATCGTCGCGTACGAATAGGTGTACGCGCTGCCGGCGATCGGGATCATCGAGGCGAACTCGGCGTAGCAGAGCCCCGCGAACGCGCAGCCCAGACCCGCCACCAGGAACGCCAAGGTGACCGAGGGGCCGGCGCGATCCGCGATCGCCGCCGCCGTCCGGACGAACAGGCCGGCGCCGATGATGGCACCGATGCCGAGACCGATCAGGGCCCACGGGCCGAGGGTCCGCTTGAGGCCGGACTCGCCGCCCTCTCCGCCATCAGCCATGAGGCGGTCAATCGACTTGGTTCGAAACAGTGAGCCAGCCACGATAGTCCCTCGCGATCTCTTGGTGAATGCAGCTTGGTGGGTTACATACTCGTCGGGCGGTTGGCAGGGCGAAGATTCTCCGAGCCAGGCCGCGCACCTGGCGCCCGGAGACTGCCGCAAAGCTGCGCCCCATCGGAACGTGTGTCAAGCTGGCAGCCGCAATCTGACGAGCCATCCCGCCCAGCAGGCCGGGTGTGGTCGATTACCTTTCCGCCATGACGCCCAAGAGCATTCTCAGGACGAGCGCCGCCGCCCACGAGGTCGCGGCGCTCTTCCTTCCCGGCCAGCGCATCTGCCTCACCACCCACGTCAATCCGGATGGCGACGGCATCGGCTCCGAAGTGGCGATGGTGCACATCCTGCGGGCCCAGGGCATCGAAGCCATCATCACCAATCCCTCGCCCACGCCCGACCGCTTCGCCTTCCTCTTTGCCGACCTGCCGGGCATCGATCGCTCGGCACAGGGCGTCAAGGAGCTGCGCCGGGCCGACGCGATCCTGGTCCTCGACATCGCCGACCTCGGCCGGCTCGGGAATCTGAAGGAGACCGTGGCCGAACGCGGAATCCCGGTCGGCTGCATCGATCACCACGCCAGTGCCGGGGTGTTGCCCCCTGGCCCGCGCTTTGTCGACCCCACGGCGGCGGCCACCGGCGAACTCGTCTTCCTGCTGGCCCGCGAGCGCGGCTGGACCATTCCACCGGCGGCCGCGCATGCCCTCTACGTCGCCCTCGTTACCGACACCGGCGGCTTCCGCTTTGCCAACACCCGGCCGCGCACCCTGCGCGTCGCCTCGGAACTGCTCGCCCTCGGCGTCAACCCCGAGCAGGTCTACCTCGACGTCTATGCCAACGCCCCGGTCGGCCGGCCGCGCCTGCTGGCCGAGGTGCTGCAGACGCTGGTGGTCGAGGATGCGATCGGCCTGGCGTGGGTGACGGTGCCGCCGGGCGCACTCGAGCGGCATGATGTCGACCCGGATGATCTCGACGGGATCGTCGAGCACGCGCGCAGTGTCCGCGGCGTCCGCCTCGCGCTGCTCTTCCGCGAAGTGTCCGGTGGCCGCGTCAAGATCTCGCTCCGCAGCGTCGGCACCGTCGATGTCGCCGTGCTGGCCGGGCGATTCGGGGGTGGCGGCCACACCCGGGCCGCCGGCGTCGCCCTGCCGGGAACTCTCAGCGACATCCAGACGTCCTTCCTGTCAGCAGCGCGGGACTACCTGGCCCAACTGCCAGGATGATCGCGACCCTCCTCCTCGACGGCGGCGAAGATCCCTTCCCGCCCCTCATGGGAACCCGATTGGCATGATCGATACTCCGACTGACCTGCTGGACCGCATCGAACGCACCGTGGACGGGATGCGCCCGTATATCGCCTCCCACAACGGCAGCGTGGACGTGGTCGACTTCGACCCCGAAGAGGGCCGCCTCCTGGTCCGTTTCGGCGGCCATTGCGTCGGCTGTGCGGCGTCATCGATCACGCTGAAGCAGGGACTGCAACTGCGCCTTCGGGAGACGGTTCCCGAGGTGCGCTCCGTCGAAGCCGTCTGACCCCGGGATGATGATGACCGCCTCGTTTGATGCACGGATTCGCACGGCGCTCGACAGCGTGAACAACCCGCGCACCGGCAAGGGCCTCGCCGAGTCGGCGATGATCGCCGATTTCAGCGTCGATGCCGCAACCGGCGAAGCCACCTTCACCTTCCTGCTGCGGCGTGACGACCCCGCCACCCTCGTACGGCAGGCACGGCAGGCGGTCACCGCCGCCGGACTGCCGCAACCAAAAATCAAGGTGGTGGACCCGACCGGCCCGCCGGCCACCACGCACGCCGCTCCACAGAGCGCGCAGGCGGGTGTGCCACCCGCGCCCACTCCGACCGCGCTGCCGAATCTCGGCCGCGTGCTGGCGATTTCCTCGGGCAAGGGCGGCGTCGGCAAGTCGACCGTGAGCGTCAACGTCGCCGTCTCGCTGGCCGCGCGCGGGCTGCGCGTCGGGTTGATGGATGCCGATTTCTACGGCCCCAACATCCCGCGGATGATGGGCGTCTACGAGCGGCCAATGATCGACGACGGCCGCATCCTGCCGCTCGAGGCCCATGGCGTCAAGCTGATGTCGATCGGTTTCCTGGTCGATCGCGATGCGCCGGCCATCTGGCGCGGCCCGATCATCACCAAGGTGCTGCATCAGTTCCTCCATGATGTCGCCTGGGGCGAGCTCGATTACCTGCTGGTCGACATGCCCCCGGGCACCGGCGACGCGCAGCTCTCGCTGGTCCAGCAGGTCATGGTGCACGGCGCGGTGATCGTGACGACCCCGCAGGAGATGGCGGTCGGCGACGCGCTGCGCGGCGCCAAGATGTTCGAGAAGGTCAACGTGCCGGTGCTCGGCGTGGTCGAGAACATGAGCGGCTTCATCGATCCCGCAACCGGGGTGCGTCACGACCTCTTCGGCAACGGCGGCGGCGAGCGGCTTGCCGCGGAACTCCACATCCCGCTGCTCGGCCAAGTGCCGCTGCAACCGGGACTCGTCGAGGCCGCCGACCAGGGGCGGCCGGTCGTGATCGATGCGCCGCGTTCTGCGGCGGCGGTGATGTTGGGAGAGATTGCCGATCGGATCGTCAAGGCAGCCGGTGAAGCCTCGGTGCCCGCGACGGTACTGGAGTAGCGCCCGACTTACGGCGTGGCGTCCGGGGTCTTCGGCGGACGCTTGACCGCGGGGACGCCGAACTGCGGCGTCGCCCAGAGGTATTCGTCGGTCATCATCGCCGGCGCGAGGAAGCGCCCGGCAAAGTTCTCGCGCACGCCGCCGCGCGACAGCAACGCCGCCCCAAACCCGACCGTGCCCACGGCCCAGGTGCCGAGCGCGGCGACGCCGAAGATCAGCGTGCCGGCCACCGGCACCCAGCCGAACAGCACCCACCCCACCCAGACCGCCGCCAGCCAGAGCAACCCCGTCAGCAGGTAGCGATACGAATTGGGAGACGCCATCAGTCCGCGCGCCATCCGGCGGCGCGTGATGTTCTCGCCCATCGCATGCGCCACGGCCAGCGATCCACCCAGCACCGCGATCACCGCAAGCAGGGCGCAGACCATCAGCGCAAACGGCACCAGCAACGTGCCGGCGATCGTCAGCACCAGCCCGACCGTGAGCAGGCCGACCGTTGGCAGCAGCAGGATCTGTCCAAGCATGCCGACGAGAAACGAACGTCCGAACGAGACCGTGACCGTATCCGAAACGATCTCGAGATTCGGCCGGCCAAAGGTGACCACGCCGAAGCCCAGAATCAGCAGCGTCGCGAAGACGCCCACCAGTCCGGCCGCGCGGCCAATGATGGTCGCCGGGACGGACGCGGCCGGCGCAGCCGCGGGTGTGATCGCAACGGCCTGAACGGCGCCGGTGGCCTGACTGGTGGTCGGTTGCGGCGGGGCAGCTGGGGTTTGGGCGTGACTGGCGGAAGATTGGCCGAGCAGGACCGCGACGAGCAGCGTCAGGCCGAAGGCGGCCGGCTTACCAGTTCGCATCGGGCACCGGATCGGTCAGCAGGCGGTGGAAGCCGGTGAGTGCCACGACGTAAAGTCCGCTGACGGCCACCAGGGCAAAGAGCATCTTGCTGGGTGAGCCGAAGGCACCGACCAGCTGGGCGGACCACGACTGCGCCGACCCGCTCGTCATCAGCTGCTGCAGCGAAGCCCAGAGTCCCTGGAATGCCGGGGTCACGGTATTGAGGGCAGCGGCCGGATTGGCGATCGCCCAGGCGAAGGCAGCCACCAGTGAGGTGCCAGCGAACAGCGATCCACCGAACGCCCGACGACGGGCGGCGATTGACCGGGGAGTGGCAGCCACGACAGCAGCCGGGCTCACCACCGGAGCAATGGTCACGCGGGCCATCACCCGGTCGGCGAACCCGGGGGTGGGGTCGAGCGCGGGCAACGCGGAGAGGGCGCCCACCAGGCGGCGATCACCTTCAACCATCGCGAGGCAAGTTGCGCACGTCTCAAGGTGGGACGTCACCCGTGCCGACCCCGCTCCATCGAGCAGGGCATCGAGTTCATCAGCGGTCAGGTGCTGCAGGATCGGTGCGTTCATCTGCTCCCTCTACGGCCCGGAAAGCGGGACGGTTTCAGCCTTCGCGCGTATCAGAAAGCAACATGCGCAGTTCATTCCGTGCGCGGTGGATATAGGTCTTGACCGTGCCCAGCGGGAGATCGAGGATCTCGGCGATCTCCTCGTACGGACGTCCTTCGACGTGACGCAGGAGGATGCAATTGCGGTACTCGGGTCGCAGCTGCGCGATGGCGTGCTCGATCTGCGTCCCGAGTTCCTTGCTCGCCACTTCATCGAGCTGGCTCTCCTGGTCGGAGCCGATCTGCAGCGTGGTCGCCTCGATCGTCTCGGCGTCAATCGCGTGCGGCGAACCATCCAGCGACAGGGTATCGAGTTCGCGACGGCGCAGCTGATCGATCGCGGCGTTGTTGGCGATCTTGAAGATCCAGCTCGAGAATTTGTACTCGGGCCGGTAGCTGTTGATCGCGTTGAGCATCTTGATGAAGGTGTCCTGCGCCAGGTCCTCGGCCAGTTCGCGATTGCGGACCATCCGGAAGATCAGCGAATAGACCGGCCGCTGATAGCGGCGGATGATCTCGCGATAGGCAGCCTCGCGGCCGGCCGCCGCCTGGCGGACCACCTCCTGGTCGGAGAGCGCCGGCCAGTCGGGCGGCGGCGGGGTGGGGTTCATCGGCGCCCCCGCGTAACTTTGGCCCTCATGTCCGCCACCGAGCAGCTACCACTCACGGGGGGCCAGGCCAAGCGGGCCTATGTCCGGGGGGTGTTCACCGACATTGCCCCGCGCTATGACCTGCTCAACCATCTCCTCTCGCTCAACGTGGACCGCCGCTGGCGGCGGAAGGCGGTGGCGCGGCTGGGCTGGGAGGCGCATCCGGGCGGCGAATATCTCGATTTCTGCGCCGGGACCCTCGACCTCGCCGCCGAGCTCGGCAACCAGATGGCCTTCACCGGCCGGGTGGTGGGGGCGGACTTTGTCCCGGCAATGCTGGCCCGCGGGGCGGGGAAGTCCCGCCGAGTGAGCCCGATGGCCGCGGACGCGCTCGACCTCCCGTTCGCCGACGCGACGTTCGACGGGGCCACGGTCGGCTTCGGGGTGCGCAACCTGATGGATCTCGATGCGGGGCTCCGTGAGGCGGCGCGCGTGCTCAAACCGGGTGCGCGGCTGGTGGTGCTCGAGTTTGCCACGCCCCGCTGGCAACCGCTCCGGGCGTGCTACCTGACATACTTCCGTCACGTCTTGCCCCGTGTTGGTCGCCTGGTGTCGAAACATAGGAGCGCATACGACTGGCTTCCAGCGTC
>JANYAG010000301.1 GCA_025361465.1 Gemmatimonadota bacterium | reverse complement strand
CTCTTCATGTCGCCCACCGGCACGTCGTTCGTCTGGCGCGCCGTGCTCTCCTGGGGCTCGACGCCGAGCGACCTCGACTCGCACCTGACCGGGCCGATCTCGGGCAGCTCGTCGCGGTTCCACGTGTACTTCAGCTCGAGGGGTTCGCTCATCGCCTCGCCGTTCGCGAACCTCGATGTCGACGTAACGAGCGGCTACGGTCCCGAGACCATCACCATCGCCCAGCAGATCGCCGGCGTGTACCGGTACTACGTGAACCAGTGGTCCAGCGGCGGCGAAATCAAGACGTCCAACGCCCGCGTCGATCTCTATCAGGGCAATACCCTAGTGCGGCAGTTTTACCCGCCGCTGCAGACCGGCACCTACTGGACGGTGTTCGAGCTTGACGGCACCACGATCACCTCGATCAACACGATCGGCTCGGTCCAACCGTCGCTCCTCGCGCCAACCGGCGGGCCGCTGCGGTTGCGCTGGGCCCAGCCGGGCGATGAATTGCGGGAATTGCTCCGAAACCTGCCACCCAAGAGCGGAGGCGGCTTCTAGCCATCACCGCTCAGGGTTGGCAGGTCGCCGAGAGCTGATGAATTCGCGAGAGGCGAGAAGCGTGAGGGGAGTTCCCTCGCTTCTCGCCTCTCGCTTCTCATTCAATCGTCGACCTTCAGGTGCCCCCGCATCCCCAGTGCCGCGTGCGGATCACATTGGAAGTAGATCGTCTTTCCGGCCGGGAAGTTGACCGGGATGTCGAGCGTCTGTCCCGGGAGCTGCAGCAGGTCGCTCACCGGTGGGAGATTGGGGATTCCCGGGTTGCTGTCGGCGAGGAAGTGGACGCTGTGCACACCCACCCCGATGGTGAACCGCAGCACGTCGCCGCGATGCGCTTCGACCTGGTTCGGCTCGAAACGGGAGCTCTTTTCGTCGGTGATCATCATGATGGTGATCACCTTGCCGGTCGCGGCGACACTCGGCGCGGCTGCGGCGGCGCCCGGCGCCCCGCCTGGAGCGGCCGGTTCCTTGCTCCCGCCGCAGGCGGCCGCAAGAAAGACCACGAGGAGTAGTGGTCGCCAAGTCGTAGTGGAAGTCATCGTCGTCTCTCTCATGCGTGCCGAGTCATACTTGGGCGCGGCCGGCACCAATGCCGCGTCCGGCGTCCTTCAGAAATCTTTCAGGCGGAAGGTGCGGCCCGCCAGCCAGAGCGGCACCGCCAGCCAGAGTGTCAGCGCGGCACAAAGGACGGCGCGCCCCGCCAGGGTGCCAAGGGTATGCTGCACCACGGCGCCGGTATACCCGAGCAGCGCGGCGGCGTCGGTCCCGAGCAGGAGCAACACCCGGGCAAGATCGAGCGGATTCAGCGCCATCATCACCAGCAACGGCACTTCGATCGGGCGATCACCGAGGAGCAACGCGAGCAGCAAGACGATGCCGTCCCAGAGAACGGCGCCGAGGAGCCAGACCGCCAGCGCCAGGCCAAGGGCGCGCACCCGGTCATCGGCCCGCAAGGCAATGATGAAGGCCAGCGCCGTCCCCACCATGGCGAGCACTCCCGTGGCCCCGGCGAAAGTCAGGAGACGCGGCGCCAGGGGGCCGAACAGAAGGCCGTGCCAGGCAAAGGGCGCCAGCAATCCCAGGATCAGCGCCGCAGCAAGCGGCAGCGCGGTGCCGAGGTAGAGCCCGGCAAAGAGCCGGGTACGCTCGATCGGCTGGGCGAGCAGCAATTCGGTGATTTCGCGAGCGTGGTGCACCTGCATGGTGCCGACCACGAGGGCCGCCAGCGGTGTCACGATCAGCGCGACGTCGAGCAGCGACACCAGCGTCGTGGTGCCACCGCCACCGAAGCGGATCAGCAACTCGCCCGTCAGGGCGAGGGCAAGCGCCAGCCCGAGCAGCCAGCGCCCGCGGATCGCTTCGCGCAGCGCCGGACGGAGCAGCCGAAAGACGATGCTCATGCGACGGCCAGCAGGGCCATGCCGCCACCGAGCAGGCGAGCGATGGCGCGTTCCAGCGAGTGCTGGCCGGTGCGGGCAAGCAGGTCACGGACCGGGCCCTGCCATTGCGCGACGCCGTCAGCAAGGAAGAGAACGTCGTCGGCGAGTTCCTCGAGTTCCGGCAGCACGTGCGAGGTGATGATCACGGTGTGCCCATCCGCACGCTCGGCGAGGACACGGTCCTTCAGGATCCGACTCGCGAGTGGATCGAGCCCGGCGGTTGGTTCATCGAGAATGAGACAGGCCGGCTCGAACGCGAAGGCCAGCACCGCATTGATCTTCTGGCGCGTGCCGCCCGAGAGCGTTCCGAGCGGACGATCGAGCTCCTCGTCGATGCCGAACGCCGAGGCGAGCGCGAGGTCCGGTGTCGTCGCCTCGGGGCGAAGAGCCATCAGCGTCGCCAGCAATTCACGGCCGGTGAGGTGCGCCGGGAAGCGCGCGATCTGCGGCATGTAGCCAATTGCCGACCGGTAGGCCGGCGAGCCGTCGAGCACCTGGCCGTTGAAGGCGATGCTGCCGGCGTCGGGACGGGCGAGGCCGAGCAGCAGCTTGAGGAAGGTGGTCTTTCCCGCGCCGT
>JANYAG010000273.1 GCA_025361465.1 Gemmatimonadota bacterium | reverse complement strand
GTCGACAACGCCATCGTGGTGGCCGAAGCCACCGGGCGATTGCGAGAGGAAGGGCTCGGATACTGGGAGTCGGCGCAGGCCGCCGCCGACGAAGTCAGCTCGCCGTTGATCGGCGGCACGCTCACGACGCTGCTGGTGTTCGGGCCGATCGTCTTCGTGCAAGGCCTTGCCGCGGCACTCTTCCGCGATCTTTCGATCGCGGTCGTCCTGACGCTGTCGGCCTCGCTGGTGATGGCCCTGACGCTGATGCCGGTGATGATGGTCTGGGGCCACAAGCGGCCGGGTGCGAACGACTCACCGGCCACCGTTCACCCTTCACTGCAGCTGGCGACGAAAACGCACTCGCCCGACTCCTTCCTCGGCCGGCTCGAACATTGGGGCTTCGAACTCGCCGAGTATTACGAAGCGGGCATGAAGTGGGCGCTGCACAATCCGCTGAAGGTGTTCGCCGTCTCCATCGCGGTGACGATCGCCACCGTCTTCGTGGCGATCCAGCTGCCGCGGGAGATCCTGCCGCAGGTCGATGAGGGCACCGCCATCGCCGAAATGCGGCTGCCGCCCGGCACCGCGATCGAGGAGACGATCCGCCAGACCGATCGGCTCGAGGCCGCCGCGCGCATGCTCGGCAGCGACGGGATCTATGCCCGGGTTGGCTACGCCACTGATGAGGAAGTGCTCAGCGGAGCCGAGCCCGGCTCGCCCGGGACGGCAGTGTTCGTGATTCCGGTCCCCGCCACCATGGAGGCCACGGACTTCGCCAACACGCTGCGCCAGGCGGTGCCCGACCTGGCCCAGGGTGCCCTGGTGATCGATCTGGCGGGCCAGTCGGAGTTCGGCTCGCTGATCGGCCGCGAGGGACGCATCGTGCGGGTCGAGGTGTCGGCCCAGAAGGCCGAGGACGCCGCGGCGGCGGCGACCCAGGTCCGCACCGCGATGCACGAGGTGAAGACGCTCGCCGACGTGCGCGACGCCTTCTACGGCACGCAGCAGGTGGTGGAGATCACCCTGCGCCGCGATCGCATCGCGGAGCGCGGCCTCGCGATTGGCGCCATCGCCAACACCATCAAGGGTGCGCTCGGCGGTGTCCCGGCCAGCGACATGCGCGAGACCGATCGTCGCACGCCAATCACGGTGCGCTACGCCGGCATTTCAAATGAGAATCTCGAGACCGCCCTTTCGTCCACCGTGCAGGGCATTCCAGTTGGGCAACTGGTCAACGTCAAGGAGACGCGCGCGCCGATCGAAGTCGTGCGCGTCAACCAGCGCCCAGTGAGCGTGGTCGAGGCCGGCGTGGAAAAGGGCGGCACCTCGCGCGCCTCGACCGACGTGGCCGCGGCGGTCTCGAAGCTCACCCTCCCAGGCGGCGCGCTGTTTGCGGTCACCGGTGCCGACACCGAACAGAAGCGGACCTCGCGCGAACTGGGCCTGGTCCTCATCCTCTCCGTGGTGCTGATGTTCCTGGTGCTGGCAGGAGAGTTTGCCTCGTTCACCACGCCGTTGCTGATCCTGACCACGGTGCCGCTCGCCGCAGCGGGCGGCATCCTCGCGTGCTGGATCATGGGCTTCTCGATCAATGCCGTCTCGCTGATCGGCATCATCGTCATGGTCGGCATGGCCGACAATGAAGCCGTGGTGAAGCTCGACGCGATCCAGCGCTTCCGCGAACTTGGGCACGGCATCGAGGAAGCAATCCTGCTCGGTGGGCGCCAGCGCCTGCGCGCGATCGCGATGACCTCGCTCACCACGATCACCGGCGTGTTGCCGATGGCCTTCAACTGGGGCAGCGGCGGGGCGCTCTACCAGCCGCTCGCCGCGGGTGTGATCGGCGGATCGATCTCGGCCCTGCTGGTGACCTTCTTCCTGCTGCCGACCGCGTACGCGGCGGTCGAGCGACGCAAGGAGCGGAAGGCCGCCGAAGCGGCAGCGCGCGGCGTGAACGAGGCGATGGCGTGATTCGCTGGGCGGCAGACCGTCCGGCCGTGGTCTGGGCGCTGGCCACCGGCATCGTCTTCGCCGGAGCCGTGGCGGCCACCAAGCTGCCGCTCTCAGCCAAGGGGGCGATGGACCTGCCGAAGCTGACGGTCAGTGCCGCGTGGCGCGGGGCGTCTCCCGAACTGCAGGAGACCTACATCACCTCGCCGATCGAAGGCGCGATCCAGGGTGTGCGCGACGTGCGCAAGACCGCGTCGACCTCGATCGGCGGATCGACCAACATCACCGTCGAGCTCAACGAACAGGCCGACGTCACCATGGCCCGGCTCGCCATCCTCGAGCGGATGGAGACGCTGCGCAGCAGCCTGCCGGTCCAGGCGCGCGGCAGCATCTCCGTCCAGAACTGGACCCCGGAGGAGCTGCAAGTGCAGCCGCTGCTCGAGATCAACCTGGTCGGACCCTACACCCCGGGCACGCTCGAGCGGATCGTCAAGGACCGGATTGTCCCGCGCATTGCCGCCTTGCCGGGCATTGCCAACGTCAACCTCAACGGCGGCGGGGCGACCACCGGGATCGCCGTCACCTACAATCCGACCAAACTGCAGCAGCTCGGCATTGACCCCTATGCGCTCACGGCGGCCGTCGCTCAGGCCAAGGTGATCCAGCCGCTGGGGGAGAAGAAGAACGGGCGCACCCAGTTGACGGTCACCCTGCGCGACCAGCCGAGCACGCTCGATGATATTGCGCGGTTGCCGGTGCGCGGCCCGGGTGGCCGGGTGTTTGCGCTGGGCGAACTGGCCAGCATCAATCCGCAGGAAGACAGTCACGGCTCCTTTTACCGGCTGAACGGCGTCACGGCCGTGTCGCTCTCGGTGTTGCGGCAGGCGGGTGAAGATGAGATCCAGACCGCCGCCCGGGTGCGGAAGACGCTGGATGATCTCGCCCCCGCGCTGCCACGGGGGGTGCGTTTCTCGATCGCCTCCGACATGAGCATCGACCTCGCCAAGAGCATCAACGACCTGATGCTGCGCGGTGCGATCGCCTTTGTCTCGGTGTTGATCGTCCTCTTGATCACGTTGCGCAGCCTCCGCGGCTCGCTGCTGGTGATCGGCACGGCCGCCATTGCCATCGCCGGCACGGCGCTCTCGCTCTACCTGCTGCACGTCCCGGCCAACATGCTCACGCTGGCCGGCCTCGCCATGGGAATCGGCATCATCGTCCAGAACGGACTGGTGGTCGTCGAGCGCATGCGGCGAGCGCCCAACACCGCGGCCGCGCGGGCCGCGGCGGGAGGCAGGATCTCCTCAGCGGTGTTCGGCTCGACGCTGACCACGACGGTGGTGCTGCTGCCGTTCCTCTACCTGCAGGGCAATGCGCGAGCCGCCTTTGCGCCCTTTGCGATCGCCTTCGCCCTGGCGCTCTTCTGGTCGGTGGGCACAGCGCTGATCTTCGTGCCCGCGATCGGCAAGGGTGGCAATGGCGTGTATCACGGCTGGCCACGCCTCGCCCGCCTGTACGACCGGATGTTGCTGGGGGTGCTGCGCTGGCGCTACCTCACCATCGCGCTCACCGTGGTGATGCTCGCGGTGCTGACGTGGGGTTTCATCAAGAAGGTGCCCCGGAACAGCTGGGGCAATTACTGGGGCGACCAGCGCACGACGGTGTCCGCGCAGGTCTCCTTTCCCAAGGGGTCTGATCCCAACGAACTCGAGCGGCTGATCCGTGAACTCGAAGTGGTGGCGGTGGGCCAGCCGGGTGTCGCCATCGTCCGTTCGCAAGGGTACAACCAGGGGCAGGCGGGATCGGTCACCGTCGAGTTCACGGCGGAAGCGGGGCTCGGCGAGATGCCGTGGATCATCTCCGACCAGTTGACCGAGCGTGCGGTGCTGATCGGCGGCACCCAGAGCATCTATGTGTCGAAGCCCGAGGGCCCCGGCTGGTCCAACAGTTCCGGCGGTGGCGGGATGCAGAGTCATCGCATCCGGATCCTCGGCTATTCCTACGAGGGGGTCCGTCAGCTCGCGCTCGACCTCAAGACCCGGCTCGAGAAGTTTCCGCGGGTGCGTGACGTTGACATCAACGGCAGTGGCGGCTGGAATCGCGAGCACAACACCTCCGTCTCGCTGATGCCGGATCGCGCTGCGCTCGCGCGCGTCGGCGCCTCGGTGGCGCAGTATGCCAGCAGCGTGAGTCGCCAGATCTATAACCCGGGTGGTGGGCTCAAGCTCGACATCGACGGGGAGCAGGTGGACGTGAGCGTGCAGGCGGCGGGGTCGCGCGAGCGTGACCTCTCGCAGCTGTCCGACGCCCGGGTCTCGAACAACAAGGGGGTGCCGATTCGCATCGGCGATGTCACCACGCTGGGTGAGATCGAGGGACTGCAGATGATCCGGCGCGAGGACCAGCAGTACATCCGCGTGCTGAGTTATGACTTCCGCGGGCCGCAGAAGTGGTCGGACCGGACGCACAAGGCGTTCATGGCATCAATTGCCGCGCCACCGGGGTACACCGTGGAAGATGAGACCGGCACCTGGGGTCAGGACGATTCCACCAAGGGACTCTACACCGTCTTCGCCCTGGGTTTGGTGCTGGTGCTGATCGCGGTGGCGTTTGTCTTCGACTCGGTCTGGGCGCCGGTGATGGTCTTCCTGGCGATTCCGCTGGCGCTGGCCGGGGTGATTGCCGCGTTCTGGGTCACCGGTACCGCCTTCACGCGCGAAGCGGCGGTCGGCGTGATTCTCGTGGTGGGATTGGCCGTCAATCACACCATCCTGCAGATCGATGCGGCGGTGGTATCGCGGAAACGACATGGCCGTCTCACAGGGGCCGACATTTTCCACGCCGCCTCGGATCGTGTCACGATGATCGTGCTGGTCACCCTGACCACGCTCGCCTCACTCATCCCGATGGCGGTCGGCACCGATACCAAGTCGCTGTTCGGGGCCATCGCGCTGGCGACCGCCGGCGGCACCGTGGGTGGCACGCTGGGGGTGATGTTCCTGCTGCCGCCGATGATGTTGGGAATCCGGCGGTTCCGGTCAAGCTGGACGCGACACAAGGCGGCGACCACGGCGACCTGAGGCGGCACCGACCATGAGGGAACACATCATGCGCGTTCGACGTGCCGGAATCATCGCAACCACCGTGCTTGCGATGCTGGCAGGGACAGGCCCTGCTCGAGTGCTCTCGGCACAAGCCGACCGGCCAGTGCGTGACGGCCCGCTGCCCGACTGGGCCAACCCGGCCATTGTGCGGCGGAACGTCGAGCCGACTCACGCCTCCTTCACCGCCTACCCGACCGAAGAGGCAGCGCACACGGCCCGGATGATCGCGCCGTTCTACCAGACCGACCATCCCACCACGGCCCCGTGGTATCAGAGCCTCAACGGCCGGTGGAAGTTCCACTTCTCACCGAAACCCGCCGACCGCCCACTGGACTTCTACCGCGACGACTTCAACGATGCCGCCTGGCCAACGATTCCCGTGCCGGCCAACTGGGAACGCGAAGGCTACGGCGTCGCGATCTATACCAACATCAAGTACCCGTTCCACGCCGACAGCCGCCCCACACCGCCCGAACTGCCGGCCGACAACAATCCCGTCGGCTCGTACCGGCACGCCTTTACGGTCCCCACCAACTGGAACGGCCGCGCGATCTACCTTCGCTTCGGCGCGGTGAGCTCGGCCTACTATCTCTGGGTCAACGGCCAGATGGTCGGCTACAACGAAGGGAGCAAGGACCCGGCCGAGTTCGATGTCACGAAGTTCGTGCACGCCGGAAACAACACGCTGGCACTCGAGGTGTACCGCTGGAGCACGGCGAGCTACCTCGAGGATCAGGACTTCTGGCGGCTGAGCGGGATCACTCGCGATGTCTATCTCTATGCGCGGCCGCGCACGCATATCCGCGACCTCTTCGTCCACGCCACGCCAACCGCCGACTACAAGAATGGCCAGCTCGCCGTGGATCTGGCGTTGCAGGGGCCCGGGGGAGCGCCGGTGGCACATCGCGTCGTCGCCAGGCTGTGGGACGGCGACCATGTCATCGCCGAGCGGCAGCAGGCGGTTTCGGTCGGTGATTCGGCCGCGATCCGCCTGGAAGCCCCGGTGGCACAGCCGCGGCTCTGGTCGGCCGAAAGCCCGAACCTCTATACCGTCACGCTCACCCTGCTCGCGACCGATGGTCGCGTCGTCGAGTCGGTGGCAAACCGGGTGGGATTCCGGTCGACGGAGGTGAAGGACGGCAGGTATCTCCTCAATGGCAAGCCGATCCTCATCAAGGGGACCAACTACCACGAGACCGATCCGGTCACCGCGCACGTCCTCGGCGAGGCGATGATGCGCCGCGACCTGACCATCATGAAGCAGCACAACGTCAATGCGATCCGCTTCTCGCACTACCCGGAGCCGGAGCGGTGGTACGAGCTGGCCGACGAGTACGGCATCTACATTGTCGGCGAGGCGAACATCGAGTCGCACGGCATGGGATACGACCCGCGGATCACGCTGGCCGACAAGCCCGAGTGGCTCACGATGCACCTGGATCGCACCCAGCGGATGGTGGAGCGCGACAAGAATCATCCGTCGATCGTGATCTGGTCGCTCGGCAACGAAGCGGGCGACGGGCGCAACTTCGTGGCGACCTACAACTGGATCAAGCAGCGCGACAACTCGCGACCGGTGCAGTACGAGCGCGAAAGCGAGGGGTACAATCCGGTGTCGGGCCAGCGGCACTCCGACCTCAAGGTGCCGATGTACCCGGGCATCAGGTCACTCGAGCGCTACGCCACCGGCAATGGCGACCGCCCGCTCATCATGTGCGAGTACGCCCATGCGATGGGCAACAGCACCGGCAACCTCAAGGAGTACTGGGACGTCATCCGGAAGTACCCGAAGCTGCAAGGGGGCTTCATCTGGGACTGGGTCGACCAGGGACTGAACGAGGCCGCGTGGAACGGCGCGCCGTACTGGTCCTACGGCGGCGACTACGGCCCGCCGGGGACCCCGAGCGATGGCAGCTTCAATGACAATGGACTGGTGGGCCCCGATCGGACGCCGCACCCGGGACTCGAAGAAGTGAAGAAGGTCTATCAGGACGTGCACTTCTCCGCCGCCGACCTGAGCACGGGCAAGGTGTGGCTCCGCAACGAGTACTTCTTCACCTCGCTCGACGGCTTCGACCTGCGCTGGACGATCACCAACGACGGTGTGCCGGTTGATTCCGGTGTCGTCCAGCCACGCGTGGCAGCGGGTGACAGCAGCATCATCTCGCTTGGGCTTCGGCTGCCGCCAGCGTCACCGGGTCATGAATATTTCCTGAACCTGGCGCTGGTGCGACGGACCGACGCCGGGCTGGTTCCCGCGGGCACCGCCCTGGCCACCGAACAGTTGGTGCTGCCAGTGTCAGCGGCCATCACGCCGATCGCGGTGGCCACGCTGCCGGCGCTGACAATGACACGCGACAGCCTGAGCATCACCGTGAGCGGCACTGACCTGGTGGCTCGGTTCGACCTGCGGCAGGCCACGCTTGCTTCGCTGCGCTTCCGCGGCGCCGAGTTGATCCGGCGCGGTCCCGCACCAAACCTCTGGCGTCCCGCGACGGACAACGATTGGGGCAATGAACTGCCGCGCCGCACCCGGGTCTGGCGTTACGCCGCCGATTACCGGACGGCGACCGTTGCGCGGGCGGAACAGCTGGCGCCCGGTGTGGTGCGGGTGTCGCTCGATCAGGTGCTCCAGGACGACGCCGGCGCCGACGTGGCCACCATGGCCACCAGCTACACCGTCCTCGGGACGGGGGACATCCTGGTCGACAATACCCTGACCAAGAAGGGCACCACGGTCGAGTTGCCGCGCATGGGCTTGAGCCTGGTGCTGCCGGCTGGCTTTGACCAGATGAGCTGGTTCGGCCGCGGTCCGTTCGAGAACTACTGGGACCGGAAGACGGCGGCGTTCGTCGGCCGGTACACCGCGTCCGTCGCGTCACAGTACGTGCCCTATGTTCGTCCGCAGGAGAACGGCAACAAGACCGACGTGCGTTGGGTGGCGTTGACGAGCGCGAACGCGGGCCTGCTCGCGGTGGGGAGCCCGGTGCTCGAGGTCGAGGCGCACCACAACAATCCGGAAGATTTCGAGACACCGGGAGCGGGTTTCGTCGGCCGCGACCAGACCGTCAACCGGCACACCAGCGATATCGCACCACGCCCGTTCACCTGGCTCGCGCTCGACCTGCACCAGATCGGCGTAGGTGGCGACGATTCCTGGGGCGCGCGGACGCACGACGCCTATCGCCTCACGGAGCCGAGCTACACCTACTCGTTCAGACTGCGGCCGTTCGATCCGCAGCACGACGATCCGGCCGTCCTGGCACGGCAGCGGTTCGTAGTGCCTTGAGCGACGATTCCCGAATGTCGAGGTAACGCAGTGGCTTCAGTTCGGATCGCGGCAACCATTCTCGCATGCTTTGCCGCATCGGCCGCCGGACAGTCGCCATCCGGCCCGCCGCCATCGCCGATCGCGTATGCGATCAAGAAGTGCACTCCACCAAAGGTGCCGATCGGCCGGCTGCCAAACGCTGCCGGCACCGTGTCGCTGCTCCTTGGGAAGGACGGAAAGCCGGACACCTCGTCGATCGCGGTCGTGCAGGTGGCGGAGATCTCGGTCAGTGGCTTTCGCAGCGTGGTCGTGCGCAGGCTGAGCAGCTGCCAGTTCGAAATGGGGCGGTCGCCCCCGGGAGCCCCGGCGGGGATTGTGCTGGAAGTGACGACCTCTGATACGGGGGTGCTGGTGAGTGTCGCCACGCCGACGACAACCGCAAGACCCCCGCTTGCGCCAGAACCCGTCGCGCTCTCCCTCGCGAGCTTTCCGCTGCCGCTTGACGATCCGCGGCTCGAAGAACGCCCGCGCCGACTTCGCTGTGGCGACCCGGCGCCGAGACTGAGAACCCCGCAAGAGATCGAGGAGTGGTTTCGCACCACCATGGGATCGATACTCACCGAGGTTCTGGTGGGCCCTGACGGGAAGCCGGACCACAAGGTGAAACTCCTCTGGACATCGAACCCCGGGGCCACACGCAACCTGGTGAATTGGGAAGTGGGCTGCGAATTCGCCCCGGGCCGGTATCGCGGGATGGCAGTGCCCGCGTTCCTTCGGGACTCCCTCGGACTCGCGATGACGAAACGACCCTAGGCGGGAGTGCATTGGGACAAGGTCCCCGATCGCACGGGGCCCGCGTGGGGCGGCACGCCGGTCGTCTTCGATGACCAGCTCTGGCTCGTGGGGGCCAATCGCAACTCCACCTTTGCGCCCGCGTCGCTGGTCACCGCCGATGGCGCGACGTGGCGCGAGGAACAGGCGCCGTGGTCACCTCGCGGGGCGCCGGCGGTGTGGGTCTTTCACGACACACTCTACATGACCGGCGGCAAGTACTCGGTCGTGGAGCATGGCACGCCGCGCTTCATCTACCGGAACGACGTCTGGCAGCTCACCAAGGTGAGTCGCTAGCGGGCAGTCGGCGGCAGCGCCGCGGCGTCGGGCAGAATGAGGTCGTCGGCGATCTTGGCGAGCTGTTCCGCTTCCTGCCATTGCCGTTCCAGCAAGGCGAGTTCCCCCGCGAGGGCGCGAGCTTCGTCTTCCTCGCCCAACCACATTTCGACCGCCAGCCGGTCGGAGGGCTCCAGCGCTTTCAGGTGCACCTTCGGTGATCCCCAGTCCTTGGCATGCCGCCAGATCTTCCGACCCTTGGCATCGTACATCTTCGGCAGCGACTCGAGGCTCTTCGCTTCCAGCCATTCCACCAGGTTGCCGGAGGTGAGCCGCCCGAGGGCCTGGTCGAGGTGGCGTTTCGATCCCACGATATCATTCAACGCCGCGACGACCCGCCGGGCGAGGTGACGTCCCGCCGCACCAGGAACCTGGACCGGCTCACCGAACCAGGTCCGGAATTGCAGCGCGACACCCTGGTCCGCGAAGACCAGGCTCGCGGAACCCAGTCGATTCGCATCGAGGATCACCGGTCTATTGGCTCCTTCGAGCTGGGTGATCACTCGCTGGCGGCGTCGACGGACGACATTCCACCCCATGTTGGGCAGGTGGCCCACCATGCCCCCCACGAAGCCGGGCGCAACGATGCCGCTCATGCCGGTAACCATCGACAATCCAATGCCAAGCGAGAGCCCAACCACTGCCCCGGCTCCCGCCACCACCAACGTCTGCCGCCGCCGTTGCCGGTACTGCGCCCCATATCGCCAGGACGCAAACTCCGGCCGCAACGCCGGTCCGATCCGCACCAGCTCCAGCCCTTCCTTGACGCGCGCGATGCCGATGTTGTCGGTGGAGTAGCGGGTCCGTGTCTCACCGAAGAGCCGTTCGCATGCATCGATGGTCTCGAGGCGCGTGTCGAACGGGACCAGGTTCCACTTGCCGCACGACCGGCAAACCACCCAGAGCCGCCCCTGCGCGGCGTCGAACGCCAGGCGTCGCCCGATCGGCAGCGTCTCGACGACTTCGTTGGCACCGAGCGCCTTCGTGCAGAAGAGACAAGTGGAGTACACGGAGGGAATATAGGAGCTGCGTATCCCGAGACATTCACTCGGTGTTGGCCGATGCGGAGCGACGCGAGTAGCGTTGGTTCAGGGAAACGTCGCAATGACAGTTCACGTCATGGTGCACACGCGTCAATGGAGCGACTGCCATGAAGTCCCTTCGCACCAAGCTGGAGCCTCCCGCGCTCGAAGCAGAGTACCGGGAGGAAGGCCTTGTGTGGGACAAGCGCGTGGCTTCGGGATTGATCCTCGTCACCCTCGCGTTTCTGGTCATCACCATTCCCGTCCTGTCCGCGCTCGAGGGGAACCCCGGGAGATTCCGTCTGGTCGGGGCGATCCGGGTCCTCGAGCTGGCCATCGCAGGCGCGGCCCTCTTCCTCGTCCGCCGCGTGGGCAGACCGCAGACCTTCGATGCGATCACCACGGCGTGGATCGGACTCTGGTTCGTCGGGATCATCGCGGAGAACGCCTTGCTCCCTGCGGCAATGACCGACTTTGTCTGGTGGGACGTCTTCCTCACCGTCACCGTCTATGCCGCGGCGCCCCTGCCGTTCCCGAACCAGGTGGTGCTCGCCGCGTTGCTCTTCTGCGGCGACTTCCTTGTGTTGTGGAAGCTCAAGACGCCAGGCCCGTACTTCAGCCTGCTCGACGTCACCATGGCGTTTGCCTCCGCCAACGTTGTCGGAGCCTTTGTCTCCCTGGAGCGGCACGGCTGGCGCCGTCGCGCGTTTCTTGGATTCCGACGAGAGCACGCGGCCAGGACGGAACTGCAGGCGGCCCTGCGCGAGGTCAAGACGCTTCAGGGCATCATCCCGATCTGTTCGCATTGCAAGAACATCCGCACGCAGGGAGGAGACTGGCAGCAGATAGAGGCGTACGTCCGCTCGCACTCCAACGCAGAGTTCTCGCATGGGATGTGCCCGGACTGCTTGCGGCGGCATTATCCAGACTTTGCAGAGGTCTAGCGGCGGGCTCAACCTGCGCTTGCGGCCGGAGTCAGGGAGGTTCCCCTGACGGTGGCGCGGTCAGCCAGAACAGGTGGCCGCGAATGTCTTTCGGCCATTTCGCCATCAGCGAGTGCAAGCGCCCCTCGTCGCCGGCGAACAACGCCCGCGCCGCTTCCTCGAAACCCACACGATCCCCGGCCAGCACCGCCATCACGCGGTACACCGCATCCGTTCTCCGACGAGAGGCCTCGACCGGATCAGCCCGCCGGGAGGCGCCGTCCACGAGCCGCCGGAGCGCGGCAGAGGCGCCGCTCGGCTGGCGCTCCAGCCAGGCCCAGTGCCTTGGCAGCAGGGTGACTTCGCGGCTCTCGACACCGAGCCGTGGCCGACCGGGCCCCTTCGGCGCTTCACGTGTCTTCAGTCGCTTGAGCACGTCGTCGAGCGAGCCACGCAGGTCGAAGTCCACCTGGCGGCCGGTCTCATTCTCAAAAATCAGCAGTTGAGAGGCTGGGTCGTCAGCGCCCTTGAGCTTGATCGCCGCGAGGACGTCGACCAGCGGACCGCGGTGCACCAGGCGCTCGGCGGCGAAGGCGGTGTATGAGGGTGGATGCGTCATCCGGGCAAGATATTACCCGGATAAATAAGTGTCAATTATGGCCGGGTATAATATCAATGCCGTGGCTCGGGCCATGGCTCAGGCGACCTATCCACGCATCCCCGCCACCACCTCGAGCACGCGATCGATATCGGCCGGACTGACGTAGAGGTGCGCCGAGAGGCGCACGCCGGGATCGCCCTGCGAGCGCACCCGGATCTTCCTGGCCCACAGCGCATCCTGGAGTTGGCGCCCGTTGTGGCCAATGACCCCAAACGTCGTGATCCCGGCGGCGAATCGGGCATCGGCCGGGGCCAGCACCTTCACGTGCGGCATCGTCGCGAGCCCGGCGCGCAGGCGCGTGGTAAGCATGGCGTCCCATCGGGCGATGCGATCGATGCCGATCTTGGTGATGAACTGCAGCGCCGCCCGCAGCCCCCACACCACCGCAGGGCTGCCGGTGCCATAGTGCATGAAGCGGAAGGCGCCGGTGGTGTCATCGTCGAATCCTCCACTCGCCAGCGTGTTCCAGATGCGCGGCTGCACCTCGCGCTTGATGTAGAGGATGCCGGTGCCCTTGGGCGCCAGCAGCCACTTGTGCGGGCTCGCGACATAGGCGTCGCAGCCGAGCGCCTTGACGTCGACCTTGATCTGGCCCACGGCCTGCGCCCCATCGACCACCGACAGGGCGCCGTGCCGGCGCGCAAGATCGCAAAGCTCCTTGGCCGGCAGCACCAGCCCGCGACCCGAGGTGATGTGGGAGAAGATCACCACCTTGGTGCGCGGCGTGATCGCGTCGGCGAACATCGCGCGGACCCCCTCGGGTCCCTTGTCGAGCGCGTCGAGCAGCGGC
This sequence comes from Gemmatimonadota bacterium, assembly GCA_025361465.1. GTDB lineage: Bacteria > Gemmatimonadota > Gemmatimonadetes > Gemmatimonadales > GWC2-71-9 > Palsa-1233. Next base: position 487 of record JANYAG010000273.1, on the reverse strand, counting down.
AACTCCTTGACGACGACGCCGTGCCTCTTGGCGCGCAGCTTCCAGCTGCCGATCCCGCCCGAGTGTTCCTGGTTGGTCGAGACGACCTCGTCGCCGGCCACCAGGTCAAGCCCGTTGGCGATAAAGCTCATTCCCATTGTCGCATTCTGGGTGAAGGCGATCTCCTCGGCGGGCGCGTTGATGAACGCACCGGCCTCGGCCCGGAACTCCTTGAGCTGCTGATAGCCGGTCAGCGGTTCCCCGTCAGCCTGGAAGTACGGCCAATCGGGAAGCTCGTGCTCGAGCTGCTGCAGCCCCTTCACCACGACATCCATCACGTCGCGCGGTATCGCGCCGAGCGTGCCGGTATTGCAGTAGGTGACGCTGGTGGGAAAGAGGAAGCGCTTGCGCGCGGCGGCAAAGATGGCCGCGTCATCGTCGAAGGGCGACGGCGTGAACGGTTCGTCGGGCAGCCCGCGCGACGCCACATCGAGTGACGGCATGAAGC
>JANYAG010000269.1 GCA_025361465.1 Gemmatimonadota bacterium | reverse complement strand
CATCAAGTCGTGTCGAGTCTCCGGTGACAGACGTCGCCACCAGCCACGCGGGCACCGACTGGGCACCGACATCGAGCACGGCCGGCGTGGCCGCCAGCATGGTACCGCCCGTGCCCTCGATATGACGGGCCAGCAGACTCTCATTCCACAGGGCGGTGACCGCTGGAACGGTATCGGTCGCGATCACTCCCTTGTCTTCCGTGATTCCCCATGCGAGGCCATCGAATCGCCGGAGCACCGCATCGCTCCCGGCCGGAGCACTCGCTTCTGCGGTGATGGCTGGCACGACGACTCGCTCGACGATGGCCGCGATGATCAGCACCGACCACCCGCCGGCCAGGAGTGCGTGCCGGCCGCGCCGGATCCAAAGCAGCGACAGGACCGCAATGCCCAGAGCGACACCGGCCATCACCTGAGCCGATCGAATCCGGGTGATCGCGCCCGCGGCACTCATCGGCGGAGTCGCCGCGGTGATGAAATGGTAGGGGGCGAGGAGATAGCCGACGGAGATGACCGCTGATAACACCACCAGCAAGGCCCCGAGATGCCGGCGAGCATAGGGGTGCACGACCAGCTCGCCCTTCTCCCGCCGGATGGCTCCGATGCTGGCATAGAGCATCACGACAAAACAGAGGCCGAGCACCGCGAGGAGGCTGACGAAACCGTGCGCGACATCCCAGAGCGGGAGCTGGCTGACAAAGACTCCCAGGTCGATTCGGAGGAAGGGATCATGCAGCCCGTACTGCACGCCCTGCCAGGCCAGGGCGACCGGGCCGCGCCAGTCACGGGCCCCTGCCCCAGTCACCAATCCGAGCAGGACGCCGGTGGCGATCGCCGCGATCAGCAGGAGGCGGGCCGGCACCGCCTCGCGAAGGTGCAGCGTGCCGACCTGCCTGGCCACCTGGACCGAGGCGACCGCGCGCACGACCAGCACAGACTGAAGGGCAAACCAGCACGCGCCGCCCAGCACGGCGAAGGCATCGAGCGCGATGCCGAGCAATCGCCAGCGTGTGACGGCGTCGACGGCTGCCGGCGAAATCGTGGCCGCCCACCAGCGCTCGGCGAAGAGGTCCGCAGTCCAGCGGCCGACAAACAGTGCGACAACCAGCAACGCGACACCGGTCGCCAGTCGCCGCGCCCGCAATGTCATCTGGTCAGGCCTGGATGCCGCGCTCGGACAGCCAGCCCATGAATTCGGCCTGGTGACGATCGCGTCCTTCGGGTGTGGTCGCTTCGAACCGGAGCACCAGCACCGGCTGGGTATTCGATGCGCGCATCAGCCCCCAGCCGTCCGGATACGTCACCCGCACCCCGTCGATCGTCAGGACGGGATAGTGCGCGGCAAAGTGGGTAGCGGCCTCCGCGACGACGGCAAACTTGCTGGCATCGTCGCAATCGACGCGCAACTCCGGGGTCGCGTAGGTGACCGGCAAGTCGGCGAGCAGTCGCGCCAATCCGGCGCGCTCCCGGGACACGATCTCGAGCAGGCGTGCGGCGGCGAACAGCGCGTCGTCGAAGCCGAACCAGTCCCCCCCGAAGAACATGTGGCCGCTCATCTCACCGGCGAGCGTCGCATGCTCTTCCTTCATCTTCGCCTTGATCAGCGAGTGCCCGGTCTTCCAGATCACCGGACGTGCCCCGGCCGCGGCGAGCGCCTTGGGAAGAGTCTCCGAGCACTTCACGTCAAAGATCACCGGGGCACCGGGCCCGGACCGGCGGACAACATCCTTGCCGAACAGCACCAGGAGCTGGTCCCCCCAGATCGGGGTGGTATGCTCGTCAACTGCCCCGATGCGGTCGCCATCCCCGTCAAAGGCGATTCCAAGCTCGGCCCCGTGCACGCGCACGGCGGCCTGCAAATCCACCAGGTTCGCGAGCACCGTGGGATCCGGATGGTGATTGGGGAAGGTCCCGTCGCTCTCGGCAAAGAGCGGGATGACCTCTGCCCCGATTTCCCTGAGGGTTTCGATTGCGATGAGTGACGAGACGCCGTTGCCACAATCGACGACCACCCTGACGGAGCGTTCGAGGTGATGTCGTTCGACGATCGCCTGGCGATACCGAGCGAGGATCGATCCGTCCGTCGTCTCTCGCCCGGGGCCGCTGGCATATCCTTCCTTGGCGATCATCTCGTGGAGGCGCTGGATCGCCTCGCCGTGGAGCGAATCGCCTCCGGCCCCCATCTTGAATCCGTTGAACTCCGGTGGGTTGTGCGATCCCGTGACCTGCAGGCCCCCATCCGCCTTCAGGGCGAAGACGGCGAAATAGAGTGCGGGGGTCGGCACCATCCCGATATCGATGGCGGTTCCGCCGCTGGCCACGATGCCGCGCCGGATGCCGGCGGCCAGCACGGCGCCCGAAGGCCGGTTATCGCGGCCGACGGCGAGCGTTGGTGCATGTCCCACGCGCTCCCGGGCGACGGTGGCGTAGGCGCGGCCGAGATGTTCGGCGAATTCGGCCGTCAGCTCGCGCCCGACAATTCCGCGAACATCATATTCCCGAAAAATCGACTTGGGCGCATCCATGGCGGCCCCCGATCAGCGCGGCGCGATGACGACCGCGGTGTGGCGGAGCTGAACGGCCTGCCGTGACGCGAAATTCAGCACCGGGTTCGGCCAGAAACCAAGGACAAGAATCACGAACACGCAGCACGCAATGGCCACTGTCGCCGGACGCGGGAACCGGATGGTATCGTGCGCCGTCGGGTTGGGTGCCGGCTTCATCACCATGGCAAGGACCACTGGCAAATAGTAACCGATCGAGATGCCGCTCCCGATCATGGCGACCAGCGGCAGCAGCCATTCTCCCTGCGACAGCGCCGAGGAAAGCAGCAGCCACTTGCCGATGAAACCGAACGTGCCAGGGAATCCGAGCAGCGACAGCATGCAGACGCTGAGCCCGGTGGCCGCGAGCGGCCGGGTGGAATAGAGCCCTTCGAGGTCGGCGAGCCTGACCGTTTCGGTTCCGGTACGCTCGATCGACGCCAGGATGCCGAAGGCTGCCACCGTCGTCAGGCCATAGGCGAGCAGGTAGATCAGCACCGCGGCGGTGCCGCTGTCGGACTGGGCCCAGATCGCCAGCAGGAGGTACCCGGCATGCGCAATGGCGCTGTAGGCCAGCATCCGTTTCAGGGAGGTCTGGGCCAGCGCGGTCAGGTTGCCCACAAGGATGGTGGCGATCGCCAGCCCACCGACCACCGGTCGCCAGAGTTCCACAAACGCCGGGAAGACTTCGGCCAGGATCCGGGCAAGGGCCAGGAAGGCCGCCGCCTTGACCCCGCTGGCCATGAAGGCCGTCACCGGCGTGGGCGCCCCTTCGTAGACATCCGGGGCCCAGGCATGGAACGGGACGGCGGCCACCTTGAACGCAAAGCCGACGAGCAGCAACCCCATCCCCAGCTTCGCCATCAGCGTCGGCGGGGTTGCAGCGAGCTGTCCGCCGATCAGCGAGAAGATGAACTGCCCCGCGGCACCATAGGTCAGCGCGATCCCATAGAGCAGGAAGCCCGATGCGAAGGCGCCGATCAGGAAATACTTGAGCGCCGCTTCGGCGGAGGCGCGGCGGGAACGATCGTACCCGGCCAGGACGTACACCGAGATCGACATGACCTCGAGTCCGAGGAACAGCGTGATCATGTCGGCCGCGCCCGCCAGGAGCATCATTCCAACGGTCGCCAGCATCAGCAGGACGTAGTACTCGGGGGCGAGCATCCCCTGGCGCTCGAGCCACCGCAGCGAGATGACCGTCACGGCGGCCCCGATCCAGAGCAGCAGGATGTCGCTGACAAACCGGAAGCCGTCCAGCGCGATCATCAGGTTCAACCCTTCGGCGTGGGCCCCCTGCAAGCCGAGCCAGCCTGCGGCGCCTGCCGCGAGCACATAGCCGACGATTGACAGTTGACCCACCAGCCGGGTGTCAGCGACCGTGGTGTGCCGCCAGGCGATCACCAACAGGATCACCAAGGCCCATGCAGTCAGGGCGAGCTCAGGCAGCAGGCCGAGCACTGCACCGCCGGGAGTACTCAGGTCGATGAGCATCAGGGCTGGGCTCCGAACGAAGACCGGGTCGAGTCACTGGGCGGCAACGACGGGGATACCATCTCGACGTAGCGTCGCACGGCGCCCTCGGTCCGGCGCAGGATCGGCCCTGGATAAAGTCCCATCCAGAACATCCCGAGGATCAGCGGCACCAGCACGGCCAGTTCGCGAACGTTGAGGTCACCGATCCCCTCGTTGAGGGGATTGGTGAAGCGATTGAAGAAGACACGCTGCGTCGACCAGAGCATGTAGCAGGCCGAGAACACCACCGCGGTGGCGGCGACCGCGACGAGCCAGGGATAGCGCGTGAAGGAGCCGATCAGGACCAGGAACTCCCCGATGAACCCGTTCAGACCGGGCAAGCCGATCGAGGCGAACGTCGTGATGGCGAACGCCGTCGCCAGCATCGGCGCCACGCGGGCCAGCCCGCCGAAGTCGGCGATCTTGCGGGTATGCCGGCGCTCATAGAGCATGCCGATCATGAAGAAGAGCGCCCCGGTCGAGAGCCCGTGCGCGATCATCACCACCATCGCCCCCTGGACGCTCTCGACCGTGCTGCCCCAGATGCCGAGCATGACGAACCCGAGATGGCTCACGGAGGAATAGGCGACGAGACGCTTCAGGTCCGGCTGCACCATGGCCACCAGCGCCGCATACACGATCCCGATGACGGCCAGGGCGGCCATCACGTTTCCGGTGGTCTTCGACAGCGCGAAGACCGGGAAGAACGGGATGGCGAACCGGAGGAAACCGTAGGTCCCCATCTTGAGCAGGATCGCGGCGAGCTCGACCGAACCCGCGGTCGGGGCCTCGGTGTGCGCGTCCGGCAGCCAGGTGTGGAACGGGAAGAGCGGCACCTTGACGGCGAACGCCAGCGCGAATGCCCCGAACAGATACGGGCCGTACGGTTGCATCGCCTTGGCATTCGCGAGCAGGTGCGTGTAGGCGAACGAGTACTCGCCCGTCGCCTTGCCGACCGTCCACATCATCCAGACGATCGAGATCAGCATCAGCGCCGAGCCAACGAAGGTGTAGATCACGAACTTCGTGGCGGCGTACAGCCGGTTGCTGCTGCCCCACATGCCGATCACGAAATACATCGGGATCAGCAGCAACTCCCAGAACATGTAGAACAGGAAGAGGTCGAGCGAGATGAAGACGCCGAGCATCCCGGTCTTGAGGGCCAGCAGGAGGATGTAGAACCCCCGCTGCTTCTGGTCGATGGCACTCCAGCTGCCCCAGACAACGAGCGGCATCGTCACGACGGACAGCAGGACCATCATGAGCGAGATGCCGTCGATCCCGACCCGATACCCGATGCCGAATCCGCCGATCCACGGCACGTCGGTCACGAATTGCAGTCCGGGGTTGGCGGGATCGAACGCCCACCAGAGCCCGAGCCCGAGCACCAGCTCGACCAGGGCCACGCCGAGTGCCACCCATCGTGCGTTCCGGACCGGCACGAGGAAGATGGCCGGAATCCCGAGCAACGGGATGACCAGCAGCACATGCAGGATCCAGTGGCCGTATCCGATGCTGTCGAGGAAGGCGTTCATCGGCTACCTCAACAAGGTGCGAAGGATCAGCACGGCGCCAGCAGCGAACATCACGACGTAGAAGGCGATCTGCCCATTCTGCACCCGCGAGCCGAGCCAGCCCAGGCTGGTGGCGATCCGGGCCGTTCCCCCGACTGCCATCCGGTCCACCAGGAAGGCGTCGATGATCTGCCACAACACGCGGCGGGACAACCAATGCACCGGCCGGATGATCACGGCGGCATAGAGTTCGTCGATATAGTACTTGCGGTTCAGGAGGAGCCAGAGGCCGTGCTCGGGCGCCGCCTGTCCCGGCAACGGGATCGGGGACGCCATGGTGACACGAAGGCCCAGGGTCAGGCCGAGCAGCGCGACCACGATGGCACCGCCCAACAGCATGACCTCCGTCCCACCGTGCGGCATCACCAGCGCCGGCATCAACGCCTGGGCGGGCGCGGTCACCGGCTCCAGCCAGCGATCGAGTCCCTCCGCGCTTCCCTCGCCGAGAAACGCCGGCAGGTTGATCGCTCCGCCGATGACACTCAATACGCCGAGCACGACAAGCGGCCCGGTCATGATCCACGGGGCCTCATGCAGGTGTGGCTCGGCGCCCGCGCCGCCACGGAACTTCCCCAGGAAGGTCATGGCCATCAGGCGTGCCATGTAGTAGGCCGTCATCAGCGCCGCGGCCACCCCCAGTCCCCAGGCCACCAGGTAGACCGGATTGGTCGCCCCGCGGGCGAAGGCGGCGGCAAGGATCTCGTCCTTCGAGAAGAAGCCGGCGAACGGCGGCACCCCGGCGATGGCCAGGGTGGCGATGAGCATCAAGGTGAATGTCCACGGCATCACGGCACGCAACCCGCCCATGTTCCGCATGTCCTGGGCATCATCGTGGGCATGGACGTGGTGGTAGGCGTGGTGCATGGCGTGGATTACGCTGCCAGCGCCGAGGAAGAGCAGCGCCTTGAAGAAGGCGTGGGTGACCAGGTGGAAGATGCCGGTCGCAAACGCCCCGGTGCCCACGCCCAGAAACATGTAACCCAACTGCGAGATGGTCGAGTAGGCGAGCACTTTCTTGATGTCGTACTGCCGCAGGCCGATCGTCGCTGCGAAGAACGCCGTCAGCGCACCAATCAGGGCCACCACCTCGAGGGTGACCGGAGCGAGCGCGAACAGGACCCCGGTCCGCACCACCAGGAAGACGCCGGCGGTCACCATGGTCGCGGCATGGATCAGCGCCGAAACAGGCGTTGGACCGGCCATCGCGTCGGGCAACCAGACGAAGAGCGGGATCTGGGCAGACTTGCCGGTGCATCCAAGGAAGATCAGCAAGGTGATCCCGACCGCGAGCGTGCTGCCGGCCGGAATCACCGCCGGGGCCCGCTGGGCGATCTCGGCGAAGTCGAGGGTTCCGAGGTTGGTCCACAGCAGGAACATCGCCATCAGGACCCCGAAATCGCCGATGCGATTCGCGATGAACGCCTTCTTGCCGGCATCGCTGTTCGCATCAATCTCGAACCAGAAGCCGATCAGCAGGTAGGAGCAGAGACCGACCCCCTCCCACCCGATGAAGCTCACCGGCAGCGAAGCCCCGAGCACCAGGATCAGCATGCAGGCGATGAAGAGGTTCAGGTACGCGAAGTACCGGGCATATCCGGCGTCGCTCTTCATGTAGCCGACGGAAAAGAGGTGGATCAGCCCACCCACTCCGGTGATCACCAGCAGCAGCACTGTGGATAGGCGATCAACCCGGAAGGCGAGGTCGATCGACAGCCGCTGCGTGACCGGCATCCAGTGCCAGAGCAGGACGGTGACCGCCTCCGCGCGGTGGCGCACCTCGAGAAAGACTCCGACGGCCACGACAAAGGCCACCAGGAGCACGCCGACCCCGATGGCCGAGACCAACCCTTTTGCATTCGGGCGCCGAAATGCGAGCCACCCGTTGGCGATCGCGCCAAGGAGCGGGAGCAGAACAGCGACCCAGACGAATTGCGTCACCGTTCAGCCCTTCAACAGGTTGATTTGCGTGAGATCCACCGACTTGGTGTGTCGGAAGATGGCCAGGATGATGGCCAATCCCACCGCAGCTTCTGCGGCGGCGACGGTCATCACGAAGAACACCATGATCTGCCCGCTGATGCCGTGCAACTGCGACAGCGCCACGAAGGTCAGGTTCACCGCGTTGAGCATCAACTCAACGCACATGAACACCACGATGGCGTTACGCTGGATCAGCACCCCGACAACACCAAGGGCGAACAGCACGGCGGAGAGCGCGAGGGACGGTCCGAGGAACATCAGAGCTTCCTCTTGGCCAGGACGACGGCCCCGATAATGGCGGCCAGCAACAGGATCGAGGTCACTTCAAAGGGTACCAGGTACGAGCGGAAGAGCGGTTCGGCCATCGCGCCGACCACTCCTTGGGAGCGCGCCGCCGCCTCGGCGGCACGGCCGTCCGGGAAGATCATTGCCGGGTCGACCGCGCTCGAGAGCCCGCTGACCTCCTGGGCCAGCCGCTCGGGGGTGTAGCTGCGCAGCGACACCAGGGAGGCACACAGCACGGCCACGAGCCCCGCCCCGAACACCCAGATCGGCCACCGGCGCCACTGCCACGGCTCCATTTCGAGGTTCAGCAGCATGATCACGAAAAGGAACAGCACCATCACCGCTCCGGCGTACACCAGGACCTGGACGATCGCGATGAACTCGGCGTGGAGGAGCAGGAAGATCCCGGAGAGGGCGAACATGGTCGAGACGAGCCAGAGCGCCGACGTGATCGCATGGGACCGGGTGATCATGAGGACTGCAGAGGCCACGGCCCAGGCGGCGAAACACCAGAAGACCACCGTCACGGCGTTCATCTCACTGTCCCCGCGGGTCGGCAGGATCCCAGAGCGTCGAGACCGGATGGCTCTGGGCACTGAGCCGCTCCAGGTCGTAAACAAACCGGTCCCGGGAGTATTCCGCGTTCTCGTAATGGACGCCGACGTGAATCGCCTCCTCGGGACATACCTCCTGACAGTAGCCGCAGAAGACGCAGCGGAATTCGTCAATCTCGTAGATCAGCGGGTAGCGGTGCCCCGCTTCGTCCTCGCCCGGTACCAGCTTGATGCAGTTCGCCGGACAGACCTGCGGGCAGAGGCCGCACGCCACGCACTTCGACCGTCCCTGCTCGTCGGTCATCATCCGGTGGGTGCCGCGCCACCGCGTCGCGATCTGCCAGGTGTCGGTCTGGCGATGTTCCGGGTACTGCATGGTGTAGCGCGGCTGGAGCATGTGCTTGAACGTGAGGGCCATGCCCTTCAACGTGGCGCGGATGTAGGAGACTTCCTGCGCCGGCCGCCGCATCACCTTCACACCGATGGCCATCAGCCCTCCGCCCGTGCTGGAGCCGCGGCGCGGCGAGCATGCCGGCTCGCGCCCACGACCACGTGGCCGCGATCGAGGTAGAAGAACACACCGTATCCGAGGACCAGGTTCAGCCCGAAGAGGACCAGGCTGCGCGCGTGGGGCCCGTTCAGGGCCAGCGCGTCCATCCCCTGGATCGCCCCGGCGATGACCATGATGTACACCAGCGACAATGGCAGCAGCACCTTCCACCCCAGCGCCATCAGCTGGTCATAGCGGAAGCGTGGCAGGGTCCAGCGGATCCAGATCACGAAGAAGATCCAGAAGAACATCTTGGCAAAGAAGAAACAGTAGGAGACCAGCGTCTGGGCCAGGCCGCCCTTCAGGTCCCAGTCGGTGAATGGGATGTCCCAGCCACCGAAGTAGAGCGTGGCAATCATCGCGGCGACCGTGACGATGTGCGCGTACTCTGCGATCATGAACAGGGCGAACTTCATCGCGCTGTACTCGGAGTGATAGCCGGCCACCAGCTCGGACTCGGCTTCCGGCATGTCGAAGGGCAGCCGGTTGGTTTCGGCGAACCCCGACACCAGGAAGACGAAGAACGACAGGAAGAGCGGACCGACAAACCACGCCCCGGCTTGCTGCTGGCGAATGATCTCCGGGAAGGTGGCGTTGCCGCTCAGGAGCAGCACCGGCACCAGCGAGAGGCCCATGGCCACTTCGTAGGAAATCATCTGCGCGCTCGCCCGGAGCCCGCCAAGCAGCGAGTACTTGCTGTTGGACGACCACCCGGCCAGGGCGATGCCGTAGACACCGATCGAGGAGAACGCCAGGATGAAGATGAAGCCGACCGGCAGCTCCGCCACGGTCATCGCCAGGG
>JANYAG010000250.1 GCA_025361465.1 Gemmatimonadota bacterium | reverse complement strand
GTGCCGCCAAAGCATAGGACGTCGATTCCGGCCTGCTGGGCCAGTGCCGCTGGTGACACTTCTTGGCTGGCCACCGCGTTGGCGAAGCGGGCACCATCGCAGTGCACCTTCAACCCGAGTTCATGTGCGGTGGAGCAGACGGCGGTCAAGGCCTCGGGTGTATAGATTCAGGGCCCCGGATCCCCTGATTCGTCAGCAAGCCTCATCACCGATTCGATTCATCGGGTAATCGTGGTGATATCGTAGATCTTGCCTTTGCCGGGCCTTCCGTTGCGCGCCAGTCGCCTCGGATCGTCGATCGATACCATGTCGGCCATGCCGCCGCCCGATGTCCCCCCGATCCCACCCAGTGGCCGTCAGCTTCGCCTGCCCCGCTATCCTGATGGTCCGATCCATGTCAGCGACGCCGTCTCCGTGGTGCGGCGCGAAGGTGTGGTGTGGTGGTTCCATCAGGGCATGCCGCTGGGTTCGCATGCCGCGTCGGATGTGGCTGCGTTCCGCCACCAATCGAGCATGCTGTGCGATGGCGGTGCCTGCAAGCTGGTGGAGATCGAGCGTGCCTTCGACGTGACGGCGATCAGCGTGAAGCGTGCACTGAAGCAATACCGCGCCGGCGGGGCGCGTTCGTTCTTCGAGCGCAAGCGGACAGCGCGCGAGGGACCGGTGATGACGCCCGCGCGTCTGCGTGAGGTGCAGGCACTGATCGACCAGGGTTTGAGCGATCGGCAGATCGGCGAACGCCTGGGACTGAAGCGGGACACGATCTACCGGACGGTGCAGGCAGGTCGCTTGCATCGGCCGGAAAAAAGGGGCTAGCGGCGCAGGGTTCCGTCGGCGATGCGGGCCCAAGCGCTCGCAACGCCGCCGATCATGCCGCGGCAGCGGGCTTGGGTACGGCCTGCCATGACGTGCTTGGTCGCACGCTGGCGATGGTGGATGGTGAGGCGCCGCCGGCAGCTCCCCGCTTCGTTCCGGCGTCGGCGGTGCCCAATGCGGGTGTGCTGGTGGCGATCCCGGCGCTGGTGGAGAACGGCCTGTTCCACGAGCTGGGCGAGCATCTGCGCGCGCCACGCGGCTACTACGGCCTGCCGCAACTGATCCTGCTGTTGGGCATGTTGACGCTGACGCGCGTGTTGTCGCTGGAGCGCTTGCGCGAGCAGCCCTGCGGCGAATGGGGTCGTCTGCTCGGCCTCGATCGCATTCCAGAGGTGCGCACGCTGCGCGAGAAGATCGGCGTGATGGTGACGGCCTCCGGCGTCGCCGCCTGGTCCGAGGCGCTGGGGAAGTTGTGGATGCGCGCCGATCCGCAGCTGGCCGGCGTGCTGTACGTCGATGGCCATGTGCGCGCCTACCACGGCGATCAGACCCGCCTGCCGGAGCGGTTCTCCTCGCGCGACCGGCTCTGCGTGCGCTCGCTGATGGACTACTGGATCTGCGACCGCGACGGCAAGCCGTTTTTCGTCGTCACGGCCGTCGGCACCGAAGGTATGATCCACCACCTGCGCACGACCATCATCCCGCGTCTGTTGACCGAAATCCCCAACCAGCCGACCGACGCCGAACTAGCCGCCGACCCCGACCGGCATCGGTTCCTCATCGCCTTCGATCGCGAGGGCTACTCGCCGGCCCTCTTCCAACAGCTCTGGACCGACCACCGCATCGCCTGCGTCACCTATCGCAAGGGCGCCTACGAGCCCTGGGACCACGGCCGCTTCGCCACCCACCAGGTCGCCCTGCCCTTCGCCAACGAGGTGACCATGCACCTCGCCGAGTCCTGCGACACCACCATCGCCGGCGTACGCCTGCGCGAGATCCGCCGCCTCAGCGACGACCGCACGCACCAGACGGCCATGATCACCACCTGCCGCAGTGTGCCCATGGTGCCGATGGCCGCCCACCTCTTCGCGCGCTGGTCTCAGGAGAACTTCCTCAACTTCGCCACCCGTGACCTCGACATCGACCGACTGGCCGGCTATCGACCCGAAGCGGCTCCCGAAGACGCCGAGGTCCGCAATCCTGCCTGGCGCACCCTCGACCAGGTCGCACGACGACTGCGCGCCGAACGAGCAGCCATCATCGCCGAACGGGGACGGCTCATCCTCATCGGCGATGACCCTGCCGATGTCGCCGCCTACATCGCCCAGGGTGCCACCATCCAGCAACGACTCGACGCCTGCCAGAGCAGGCTCGACACCACCAACGCCAGCCTGCGCGACACCAAGCGGCGGCTGCCCCTCAGCCAGATTCCCCAGGCCGATCGCCCCAAGGTCATCAGTCCGCATCGACAACGCTTCATCACCACCCTCAAGATCATCGCCTACCGGGCCGAATCAGCGATCTGCTCGCTGCTCCGACCTCACCTCGCGCACAGCGATGAAGCGAGGACGCTCGCCAAAGCCGTCTGGGCCCAACCAGCCGATATCATCCCCGACTACCAAGCCGGCATCCTCACCATCAGGATCCACCATTTCCCCAGCCCGCAGCAATCGCGCATCGTCGGTCAACTCCTCCAGCACATCAACCAAGCCGACACCGAATACCCCGGCACCGGACTGCGCCTCAGATACACCCTGGTATCACCAACCGTTCCGGGGGATCAGGGGCCCTGATTATTCATCATATACTGCAACGCCTCATTGAGCTTATGTTGCTCAGTCTCCTTCGCGCGGCCCTCTCTAATAATCTTGTCAATGACTGATTCGTCCTCATTCCAACCTGGTTGAGTCCCAGGGATTTCACGAGACGCAAGGCCGAAAACAAGAGCACCGGCGCAAACAAGGCACACTGCAGACCGCAACGCATTTGACTCGTACGGCGACTTAACCACCGGTATTTCTATAGCCAAAAGAGCGAATCCATTGTCCGACATTTTGCTATTAATATTCGTCAAAACTGACCCAAACATCAGTGCCACAAAACAATCTAGTGACATGGCGACGACTTGATGGGTTTCACATACGGTATCGTATATACCGTGAACAAGAGCCATGCAGCCGACTGCTCCAGCAAACGCAAACGCTAAATCGCGTTTGCGGACAGGCTTGATTCTTGATAAAATATAGGTAACAGCTCAGGCGGCCTTGCGATAA
>JANYAG010000244.1 GCA_025361465.1 Gemmatimonadota bacterium | reverse complement strand
GGTACCCCGGGGGGGTCACCGCATTGGACGGCCTCACCCTCGAGCTCGAGCCGGGGGTGATCGGCCTGGTCGGTGCCAACGGCGCCGGCAAGAGCACCTTCCTCAAGATCATTCTGGGGCTCCTTCCGCCGACGAGCGGATCACTCACCGTGCTCGGCATTGACGCCACCCAGCGCGGCCCGGAATTGCGGCAGTACCTGGGATATATCCCCGAGTTCGATTGCCTCCCGCCGGATCGCACCGCGACCGATCTGGTGACCCACCTGGCACGGGTGTCGGGGCTGCCGGCCACCGCCGCGAGGGAGCGTGCCGCCGAGATGCTGCGGCATGTGGGGTTGTATGACGAACGGTACCGACCGATCGGTGGTTACTCGACCGGAATGAAGCAGCGGGTCAAGCTGGCACAGGCCCTGGTGCACGATCCCAAGCTCCTGCTGCTCGACGAGCCGACCAACGGCCTCGATCCCGAAGGGCGCACCGACATGCTGAACCTGATCCGGCGCACCGGGCACGAGTTCGGCATCAGTGTCATCGTCGCGACGCACCTCCTCGGCGAAGTGCAGCAGGTGTGCGACTTCCTCGTCGCGATCGACGCGGGCCATCTGTTGCGTGCCGCGCCGCTCGACCAGTTCACCCAGGAAACTGAGCTCCTTGTCGTCGAAATCGTCGGCGAGCCCGAACCCTTTCTGCAGCGCCTGGTCGAGCACGGACTCCCGGCGCAAATGGGCGCGGGCGGCAGCATCCTGATCAAACTCGGTGCGAGCGCGCCGTTCGACACGGTGCGCGACACCGCCGCGGAGATGGGCGTCGGGTTGATGCGGATGGCCCGTCGCCGCGATCGGCTGGAGGATCTCTTCCACGTCTCCGAGGAAGTCATCGCCGGAGGGATGCATGGCTGAGCCAGCAGTGCCCGCCGGCGCGATCTACGATATCGGCTACCAGCACTACGATGGCCGGCGATTGGGCCGTGCCGGCGCGGTGCGCGCGCTGTATATCGATGGCATCCGCTCCATCTTCGGCATCGGCCGAGGCGCCCGCGCGAAGCTGCCGCCGCTGGCACTGATCGGAATGATGGTCGTTCCTGCCCTGGTCCAGAGTGCCGTGACCGGACTCGCCGGCGGGATGATTCAGCTCTTCACCCATGCGCTTTACTTCCGTACGACTGTCTGGCTTTTCGGCTTGTTCTGCGCCTTCCAGACCCCTGAACTCGTCACCGGCGATGCCCAGCACCGAGTGCTGGCGCTGTACTTTTCTCGCGCCGTGCTCCGCTACGACTATGTGCTGGCCCGGGTTGGCGCCCTCGCGACGGCGCTGTTCGGCATCGCGCTGCTGCCGCACCTGATCCTGCTGATGGGCACCTGGTTCTCCGCCGAACACGTGCTGACGGCGATGCACACCTCGCTGCCGACGATACCGCGCATCCTCGGTGGGTCGCTTGCGATCGCGGTGCTGCTCTCGACCGTCTCGATCACGATCGCGGCCGTCATCAAGCGGCGCCCGTTTGCCACCGCGGCAATCCTGGCGTTCCTGCTGCTCGCCTCCGGCGTCGTGACCCCGCTGATCATGACGCGGCCCGACAAGATGCGGTATCTCGCGCTCACTTCTCCGATGATCGTCGGGGATGGCGTCACCACCTGGATCTTTGATACCACATCGGTGAAGGGAGCGGCCGACTCCGCGGCGGCGTTCGAGGCCGCGCTCAATGCCGAGGCCGTCAAGGCCGGCCCGCCGAAGACACGCGCCGACTCCTTCGCCCAGATGCGGCGGCGCCGGCATCGGCGAGATCAGACCGTCTTGCAGGCGGCCCATCTTCCGGGCGAGGTCTATTTCGGGACCATGGCCGCCTTCATCGTGATCGCCGGCGTGGTGCTCACGCTCCGCTACCGGAGCATCGAGACATGAGCATCGAGCTCCGCAACGTCTCGAAGTGGTATGGCAACATCGTCGCGGTGAACGACGTCTCGTTCACGCTGGCCCCCGGTGTCACCGGGTTGCTCGGCCCCAACGGCGCCGGCAAGTCGACCATCCTGCACATGCTGGTCGGGCTGCTGCGGCCGTCGGCGGGGACGGCGACAATTGCCGGCACGGCGACGTGGCAGCACCCCGATCTCTACAAGACGCTTGGCTTCGTGCCGGAGAGTGAATCGGTCTACTCCTTCCTCACTGGCTACGAACTGGTGCGGCTCAACGCGCGCCTGCAGGGAATGACCAATGTCG
>JANYAG010000216.1 GCA_025361465.1 Gemmatimonadota bacterium | reverse complement strand
CTGGACCGCGCTGTACGATGAGGTGCGCGCCTTTCGCGCCACCTGCGGTTCGGCGCACCTGAAGGCGATTCTCGCAACGGGTGACCTCGCCACGCTGAAGGACGTCGCCCGTGCCTCGCTCGTCGCGATGATGGCCGGGGCCGACTTCGTGAAGACCAGCACCGGCAAGGAGAGCGTCAACGCCACCTTGCCGGTTGGCATCGTCATGGCCCGCGCCATCCGGACGTATCACGAGCGGACCGGCTACTACGTCGGCTTCAAGCCGGCCGGAGGCATCCGCAAGGCGAAGGAGTCGCTCGACTGGCTCGCGATGATGAAGGAGGAACTGGGCGATCGCTGGCTGCGCTCCGACCTCTTCCGTTTCGGCGCGAGCGGTCTCCTCACCGACATCGAGCGTCAGCTCGAACACCATGTCACCGGCCGCTACAGCGCGGCGCACAGGCATCCGCTGCCATGACCACCGTCCGCGACGCATTCGAATCGATGGCGTGGGGCCCGGCGCCCGAATCGGCGACCACGGCCTTTGCCTGGCTCGATCGCCATCAGCGCAAGTTCGGTCAGTTCATCGACGGGAAGTGGACCGCACCGAGCGACACTTTCGCGGTGATCAATCCGGCGACCGGCGAGGATCTGGCCCAGACCACGCAAGGGACGCCGGACGATGTGGCCAATGCGGTTGCCGCGGCGCGCCGTGCGCTGCCCGGCTGGCAGGCGCTCGGCGGGCATGGCCGCGCCCGCTGGCTCTACGCCATTGCGCGCGGGGTCCAGCGCAACGCGCGGCTCTTCGCCGTCGTCGAGAGTCTCGACAATGGCAAGCCGATCCGTGAATCGCGCGACATCGACATTCCGCTGGTCGCACGGCACTTCTATCATCATGCTGGCTGGGCCCAACTGCTCGACCGCGAATTTCCGGGCATGGAAGCGGTGGGCGTGGTGGGGCAGGTCATCCCGTGGAACTTCCCGCTGCTGATGATGGCGTGGAAGATCGCTCCCGCGATTGCGGCCGGGAACACGGTGGTGCTCAAGCCCGCGGAGTACACCCCGCTCACCGCGCTCTGTTTCGCCGAACTGCTCGAGGAGATCGGGCTCCCATCCGGCGTGGTGAACATCATCACGGGTGACGGCCGCACGGGTGCTGCCCTTGTCAATCACCCGGACGTGGACAAGGTCGCCTTCACCGGCTCGACCGATGTCGGTCGCGCCATCCGGTCCGCCACGGCGGGGAGCGGGAAGAAGCTCACCTTGGAACTCGGCGGAAAGTCGCCGTTCATCGTCTTCGATGATGCCGACATGGATTCGGTGGTTGAAGGGGTGGTCGACGCGATCTGGTTCAACCAGGGCCAGGTCTGCTGCGCCGGTTCCCGGATTCTTGTGGCCGAGAGCGTCGCCGAAGCGCTCACGACCAAGCTGCGCGCGCGGATGGAGACACTGCGCGTCGGGTCACCACTCGACAAGTCGGTCGACATCGGTGCGATCGTGGCACCGGTGCAGCTCGAACGGATCGAGGCGCTGGTGAAGCAGGGCGTGGCCGAAGGTTCCACCCTCTGGCAGCCGAGCTGGAACTGCCCGACCGAGGGGCTCTTCTATCCGCCGTCGCTCTTCACCAACGTCTCGCCGGCAGCAACCATCGCCCAGGTCGAGATCTTCGGCCCGGTCGTGGTGCTGATGTCGTTCCGGACGCCGGACGAAGCGGTCGAACTGGCCAACAACAGTCGCTACGGCCTGGCGGCGAGTGTCTGGAGCGAAAACGTCAACCTCGCGCTCGATGTCGCCCCGCGCCTCAAGGCCGGGACGGTATGGGTCAACTGCACCAATATGTTCGACGCCGCGTCTGGCTTCGGGGGCTATCGCGAAAGCGGCTATGGCCGTGAGGGTGGTCGCGAAGGGATGTACGAGTACCTGAAGCTGAAGCGCGAGAAGCGAGAACCGAGAAGCGACGCGACTCCTCATCCTGAGCGGAGCGATTCGCCGAAGGCGAAGCGCGCAGTCGAAGGACCTGCGGTGCTCCCTCCCATCGATCGGACTCCCAAGCTCTACATCGGTGGCAAGCAGGCGCGTCCCGACTCGGGGTACTCGTTGCCAGTGCTGGATGCCGCGGGTACCGTGGTCGCCGAGGTCGGTCGCGGCAACCGGAAGGACATTCGCAACGCGGTCGAGGCCGCCCATGCCGCGTCGTCGTGGGCGCGTGCGACCTCTCACCTGCGGGCGCAGGTGCTCTACTACGTGGCGGAGAACCTCGCGGCGCGGGCCGGGGAGTTCACCGAACGCCTCACCACGCTCACCGGTACTCCCGGCGGGCCGGAGGTCGAGGCCGCCATCCGTCGCTGCTTCAGTTACGCCGCCTGGGCCGACAAGTACGATGGCGCGGTCCATCACACCCCGTTCCGCAACGTGACTCTGGCGATGCCCGAGGCGATCGGGGTGATCGGCATCGCTGCTCCCGACGAGGCGCCACTGCTCGGCTTCCTCTCACTGGTGCTCCCCGCGGTGGCGATGGGCAACACCGTGGTCGCCATTCCCTCGGAGCGCGCCCCGCTGCTTGCGACGGATCTCTATCAGGTGTTCGACACCTCTGACGTGCCGGGTGGCGTCATCAACATCGTGACCGGGGCGCGCAAGGAGCTGCTGCCGTCGCTGGCCGGGCACGATGATGTCGATGCCATCTGGGTCTTCGCGACGCACGACGAGGCGACCGAGGCCGAGAAGCTCTCAGCCGGCAACATGAAGCGGACCTGGACGGAGTGGACCGTGCGCGACTGGCCTGACGCGCGCGAAGGCGAGGGACATGAGTTCCTGCGGCAGGCGACGCAGGTCAAGAACATCTGGGTGCCGTACGGGGCGTGAAGAGCTCCGGGGACCGCCCTTCAAGAGAACAGGACGATTCCGGCAACCGTGGTCGCTGCGATGAACTGGCCTACCGCCACGTCACCGGGGTAGTGCACTCCGAGTACCACGCGACTGAAGCCGACCGTAAGTCCCAGTCCAGTCAGCGCCACCGCGAACGCCGGGAAGGCGATGGCATAGCTCAGCGTAATCGCGAGACTGGCGGTGGCGTGCCCCGAAGGGAAGGAGAAGCGATCGGGGAGGGAGATCAGCGCGAGACAGTCCGGGCGCGCCCGATTCACACATCGCTTCACCACCTGCACAATCACGTGGGAGATCGCGAGGGCGGCCGCGACGCGAATACTCAATGCCTTGGGTACCGCTCCCAACCACCAGGGGAGCACCACGCTTCCGATGGTGAAGACCGCGCTGCCGAGTTGGGTGATGCCGATCCAGATCCATCGCGAGAGCGCACCGGCGTCCTCTCCCAGCGCCCATCGCAGCAGGAGCGTGCGATCCTGCGCATCGATCCGATGGACGAGTCGTGCTGCGAGTGCCATGGCCACCATATCCCTCACCGAAGGTGAGCCAAAGATCGGATCGCAATGTGACAGGCACACGACGCCTGTGTCGCGATCAGGTTACCTGTCCGGGGGCGCTTGTGACATGACGGTGACCTGATCGTGAACACGTCGGGCGAAAGTTACCCGGCATGGTGAACCTGCTCCGAGCGCCCCGCGCGCTGTATTGCACCGATACCTACCCGCCGCAGCTGAATGGTGTGTCCGTCGTCACCGCGCTCTCGGTGGCGGGCTTGCAGGCGCGGGGCTGGGATGTTGCCGTGGTCGGCCCGCGCTATCCCCGGAGGACCTCGAACGTGTTCACCGGGCATCTTCCGGAGGGTGACGAGGCGCTGCTGGCGTCCATCCCGAGCATTGCGCTGCCGACCTACCCTGATATCCGGTTGGCGTTTCCAGCCCGTGGCGCGGTGGCCCGCGCCTTCGACGCCTTCGAGCCCGACATCGTCCACTGTGCCACCGAGTTTGTCATCGGGCGAATGGGGCAGCGCGCAGCGATTCACCGGAGCATTCCTGTTGTTTCCAGCTACCACACCGACTTCTCCCAGTACGCAGTCGCCTACGGCTTTCCTCGGCTGCGTGAACCGGTCCGCCAATACCTGGCTCGCTTCCACCGCCGATCGAGGCAGGTGTACACCCCTGGCCACGCGGCTGCCGTCGAGCTCCGCAGCCTTGGGGTCGAGCACGTGTCCATCTGGGGTCGTGGGGTGGATGTGGCGCGGTTCCACCCCTCGCGGCAAGATCGCATCCTGCGTGAGACGTACGCGCCCGATGGCGCCCTCCTCTGTCTGTACGTCGGTCGCCTCGCCGCGGAGAAGGGAGTCGATCGCGTGTTGAAGGGGTTTGCGACTGCCCGCTCCTTGCTCCCCGCTGATCGTGCCGTTCGCCTGGTCATCGCCGGCAGTGGCCCTGAGGAGGCGGCCCTGCGGGCTGCGGCCCCCGAGGGAGTCACCTTCGTGGGGAATCTCGATCGCACCAGCATGCTCCCGTCGCTGTATGCCAGCGCCGATCTCTTCCTGTTCGCGTCCCACACCGAGACGCTCGGGTTGGTGATCCTCGAAGCGATGGCGAGCGGCCTGCCAGTGATCGCGGCGCCGGAGGGGGGTGTCGCCGATCACCTGCGCGACAACCAGAACGGGCTGGCCTATCCCGCGGGCGACTACGAGGCGATGGCCCACGCGATCGTCGCGCTCGGCTGTGATCCCGCGCGCCGGCGCGGGTTGGCCGTCGGCGCGCGCCGAACCGCGGAAGCGCTCTCCTGGGACCTTGAACTGGACCGGCTCGACGAGAGCTACCGCGATCTGCTCCGACTCCCCACCCGGATGGCGGCGGTCGCCTGAGGCCGCGACGCGCCGACCTGCTTGGGGCGTCGGTTACGCCGCCACTGGCCGACGCACCGGGATGAATCCCTCGGTCAACGCGCGCCCAGCGTAGTTCGTCGGGGTGGGAATCCCCAGGAGCCAGGGCACTGTTGCAGGGATGTCAACCAGCGAGGCTCCTGCGCCGAGGTCCGCCGGGACAACCTGCCCCCCCACCATCACGATCGGGATGGTGATGTCTTCCAGATGCCGGCTGCAATGGTCATTGGCAACGATCCCGCCGCCGCCGTGGTCGGCACAGGCAATCAGCACTGTCGACGGGTCGTCGAGCACACCGGTCACGCGCGCCAGCCGTTCGAGCGCGCCGTCGAGTTGTCTGGCTCCGCATTGATAGGCGGGCGACATCCAGCCGTCGGAATGCCCGGCGAGGTCGGCATCAGGCCAGTGCAGGAAGAAGAGTCCGCTGCGCTCCTGCTCGAGCCGTACGATGGCCTGGTCCAGGATCCCTTCGGCACCGCTGCCTTCGAACGTTACCTGGGCTCCCACATGGGCCGCGAGGCGAGTGCCGGCGCCGCGGAAGAGCCGCGAGATAGCCGTACACCGGAATGCCATGCTCCTTGAGCAATCGGGGCAGAAGCGTCAGCCGCCCCGTCGGGCGGGGGATGCCGATGCGTTCGCTTCGGATCCGGTGCACGTCTGGATGGACACCGGTGACCAGCGAGGAGACGGCCGCCGCCGTGATGCTTGGTTGCACCGTGCTCGCGCAAAAGGTGGACGCCCCACGATCGGCAAGCGTTTGGAGGGTTGGTAGCGGAAGACTTGTGATGGCGTCGGGTCGTAAGCCGTCGAGTACCACCAGGATCACGCGGGTGACGCCCTTCGGGCTGAGCATTGGAGTCATCCAGAGAAGGTTGCGGTCTCATTCCCTGTCCCAAGCTCGCCGATCTCGCCCACAATCCTGACACATCCATGTCGCAGTCGTGTCGACAACAGGTACAGGGGCGGCAACCACGACTGCCTTCGTCCGTCCTCCAGGTTACAGTGTAGATCTCCGTCGAGGCCGGGGCCTCCTCGGGACGGCGATCGCCTCCGACGCTCTCGCCTCCGGCTCGGCTCCCCGCTCGAGGAGGACGGCGCGATCGAGCGCGTCGGCGAGGACGTCGACCTTGCGTTCGGCGCCCCAGACTTCCAGCGAAACGTCTGCCGACTGCAGTCGCGGCGAGGCGTGGATGGTGCACTGGTCCTTGGTCAGGGTGACCATCAGCCGATCGACCGCAGCGGTGTGTCCGCGGTCGAATCCATCTGCAACACGCAGCAATCCGCTCAATCGCCGCACTATCGCCTGATCCCCCTTCGACAGCCTCGCGAAGTCCTCGTCCTTCTTGCTGGGTCCCCGCTTGCGATGATGCCGCGAGATGAGGGCCACCAGGAATCGATCCCCCATTCCGAGGCCGAGGCGGTCCGCATGCATGATCAGTTGGAAGCTGTGCTGGTGATGCCTGCGGTATGAGACCAGCTGCCCGACGTCGTGCAGCATTGCGGCTGCCTCGAGCAGGCCCCGTTCCTCTGGCGTGCAGCCGAGCGTCCTGGAGAGTTGGTCGTAGAGTGAAAGGGCGAGCAGGCGCACTTGCTCGACATGCCGGCGCTCGCCATGGCAGCGTTCGACAAACTCGCGGTAGAGCCGCAACTGGTCGAGCGCCTTCACCGGCTGCTCGGCGCCGACCATTTCCAGCAGCAATCCCTCGCGCAGCCCGTAGGCGCTCACCGTCAGCTGCCGAGCATCGAGCATCACCAGCAGCTCGGCGGCGACCGCCAGTCCCGCGAGGATGATGTCGGCCCGCTGCGGATTGAGTCCCGTGACCAGCGCGCGCTGTTCGGCGCTCAGCGTACTCAGCCATTCCAGCAGCCCCTCGACCTCGCCGGTGCCCACCGACGTCCCGTGAATGGCCTCGCCGACAATGCCGCGCCGGGCGGCCGCCATCCGCGCCAGGTTGGTGAAGGTCCCGCCCGACCCGATCAGCGTGCCTTGGGCCCAGGTCTTCCAGGGCAGGGCCTTGCGCAGCAACGGACGAATCCGCCGGCGCAACGCCGCGACCTCGACGCGCTGGTCGCGCTTGCCGGGGAGGAACTTCTCGGTCAGCCGCACCGCGCCGAGCGGCAGCGAGGCGATGACCTCGACGACCCCATCGACGGCACCGACCAGCTCGAGGGAGCCGCCACCGATATCGGCCACGATCGTGCGGGCGTTCTCGAGCCGGAAGTGATGCGCCACCGAA
This sequence comes from Gemmatimonadota bacterium, assembly GCA_025361465.1. Lineage (GTDB taxonomy): Bacteria > Gemmatimonadota > Gemmatimonadetes > Gemmatimonadales > GWC2-71-9 > Palsa-1233. Next base: position 548 of record JANYAG010000216.1, on the reverse strand, counting down.
CGCCACGACAACTGCGCCTCGCGCGCCTCATTGATGATCTCGAGCGGGATGCCGAGTTCATGGGTCACTCGGCGGGCGAAGGCGCGTCCGTTGCGCGCTTCACGCATTGCCGCCGTTGCCACGGCGGCGAGCTTGGTCACCCCGCGCCGGTCGGCGACTTCCTTCATGCGCTTCAGTGCGGCGAAGGCGCGTGCCCGGGAGGCCGTACTCAGCAGGCCCGTGGCGGCCAGTCCGTTGGCCAGGCGCGGCTGGTCCTTCACCTCGTCGATGATCCGCAACCCGGTGTCAGGATCGTACTCGGCCACCACCAGCCGGATCGAGTTCGATCCGACATCGATCGCGGCCAGCCGCTCGCGCGGCGGCGTTGGCTCGGTCATCGGGTGGCGTCGCCGCGGTCTTCGGCGTGGTGCTTGATCGACTTCCCTTCGACCAGGAAGACGACATCCTCGGCGATGTTGGTGGCGAGGTCGGCGACCCGTTCGAGATTGCGCGACACGAGGAAGAGCTCCATCCCGTTGCTGATCATGTGGGGATCCTCCATCATGTGC
>JANYAG010000210.1 GCA_025361465.1 Gemmatimonadota bacterium | reverse complement strand
TGCAGCTGGGCTTCGTGGTGGGGACCTTGGCGGCGGCGGTGCTCAATCTTCCGGATCTGATCCCCGCACGGCGCTACGTCGCGGCGGCGGCGCTCCTTGGTGCGACCGCCAACGCCTCCTTGCTCCTTGCCGTTTCCTTTCCAGGGGCGCTGCTCGGCCGACTCCTGACCGGCGCGGCACTCGCCGGTGTCTATCCGCCGGCGATGAAGATGGCGGCCACCTGGTTCCGCTCTGGTCGAGGACTGGCGATTGGTATGGTGGTCGGCGCGCTCACCGTCGGCAAGGCGATTCCGTATCTCCTGGAAGGTGCCGGCCACCTCCCCCTCATACCGGCGGTCCTGGTGCCGTCGGGAGCCGCGCTCGCCGCAGCGATCCTGATTGCCATCGGATACCGCGATGGACCCCACGCCTTCCCCTCGCGGCCGTTTTCATGGCGCCTGGTCGGTGACGTCGCGCGGAATCGGAAGCTGCGTGATGTCACCGGTGGCTACCTCGGGCATATGTGGGAGCTGTATGCCTTTTGGGCGTGGATCCCGACGTATCTCGCGGCGTCGTTCGCTGCCCGGGGCCTGCCGCTGACGCATGTCGGTGTTTGGGGATTCGCCTGTGTCGCGATTGGCGCCCTGGGGTGTCTGTGGGGAGGCCGGGCAGCCGACCGTATCGGCAGGATTCCGGTGGTGCGAGTGGCCTTGGTGACGAGTGGGAGTTGTGCCCTCTTGAGCGCCGTTGTCTTCGGCGGTCCACCCGCGGTGGTGGTGGGCGTCTGTCTCCTCTGGGGTGTGGCGGTGATCGCCGACTCGGCGCAGTTCTCTGCCTTGGTAACCGAAACGGCCCCGGCCTTTGCCGTCGGGACGGCGCTCACCCTTCAAACGAGCGTAGGGTTTCTCCTGACAGTTGTGAGCATTCAATTGGTCCCAATCCTCGCAGCAGCATTGGGTTGGCGATTTGCCCTGACTGCGCTTGCATTTGGGCCGGTCGCCGGATTGGGTGCAATCCGGCTGCTTGTCAGGGAAATCCCGAAGTGACAAATCCCCATTATTCTGCCATAATAGGCTCAGTACAAGTTCGGACCCTGGCGGAGCACTCGTTCTTCATTCCGGACCCCCTTGCCACCGGGCGGTAGTTCTATGCGCACTACAACTTTGACTGAGTACTCGTTGATCATCTCCCTCCACCTCGCCAAGCGCCGGGGTGACGGCCGTGGCCCCATCGCCGCTCGTGAGCTGGCGGAAGCGGAACGGCTTCCGGGCGACTATGTCGAACAGATCCTGCTTCGACTCCGTCGCGCGGGGCTGGTGGACTCGGTGCGAGGGGCCAAGGGCGGCTACCTCCTTGCCCGCGACCCGGAGGAGATGACGGTGCACGACGTGATGTCCGCGTCCGATCACCAGACCTTCGAGCTGAACTGCAGCACCCATCCCATCGACAACAAGCGCTGTGGCCCGACCGGCAACTGCAGCTTCCGTCCGATGTGGAGCGCGCTGAAGCTCCGCGTGGATGATTTTCTCACGAACATCACGCTCGCCGACCTGTTGCACGACGAAGCGCGGGTGACGGGGCTGGCGACCGTCGGTTCAGAATCGAACTAGAGACCGTGCGGCACGGCGCCACGATCATCGCAGGTGATCGCGGCGCCGCCGCCAACTTCGCGGATGGATAAGCTCCTCCGCTACGCCCGGCACCTTACGTTACCCGAAGTCGGGGCGGCCGGGCAGGCGCGCCTCGCTGCTGCTCGCGTCCTCCTCGTGGGTGCGGGGGGACTTGGTTCCCCGGCTGCGCTCTACCTCGCAGCGGCTGGAGTTGGCACCCTCGGCCTCATCGATGCCGACCGGGTGGATGTTTCAAATCTCCAGCGACAGATTCTCCACGACACCAGTTCCATCGGTGAACTCAAGGTGTCATCGGCTGCCCGGCGATTGGGCGGACTGAATCCCCACGTCACTATTGAATCCTTCGCCGAGCGTCTCACCGGCGCCAATGCCCGGGAGCTGGTTCGCCGGTTCGACCTGGTGATCGATGGCAGTGACAACTTCCCGACCCGCTA
>JANYAG010000188.1 GCA_025361465.1 Gemmatimonadota bacterium | reverse complement strand
CGCCGAGCTGGTCGAGCGTGTGGCGTTCGAGGCGCGCGAGGACAAGCGGGTCGACAAGCGCTCAGGGGTCAGCCAGCGCCTGCCGATCTCGCTGATCGAGGTGGTGGCAAGCAACGCCGAGCGGCGGGCGATCACCAGCGGCGAGCAACGCGTGGTCGCGCGCATCGGCGACGTCTATGCCGGGATGACCGCGATTTCGGGCAAGATCGAACTCGAGTACGAGGGCGAGCTGCAGGGAGGCGAGGCGGTGGTACGCGAGCTGATCCGGCGCGCGGCCGGCGCCGTCTTCGACGAGCTGGCCATCGACGCCGATGTCGAGACCATTGTCGAGTGGTTCGAACAGGGCGGCGCCTTGAAGGTGGGGATGGATGAGCGCACCGAGACCTGCTGGCGCGGCTTTTCGCTGGTGCCGGGGTTGCTGGCGCTGGTGCACGACCTCGGCTTGGCGACACCGGAAGACCGCGAGATGACGGTCGCTGGCTCGGAACTGGTGCTCGAGGCGCTCACCGCCCGCCAGCGCATCGCCCGCAGCGAGGAGTACGGCTGGCAGCGGCCCAAGCCGGCACGCCGGCGTCCCAAGCCGGGGACCAGTCAGGAGTTCAACCTCTAGGGTTGCGCCTTCCGGACCGCCGCGACGATCACGGCGGCCGCCCGCTCAACGCCGAGCCAGCCGGTGTTGACGACGAGGTGGTATCCGTCCGGGTCGGCCCAGTCGCGGTTGTAGTACTGCCGGTGGTAGCGGGCGCGATGGGCATCGATGTCGCGCACGCGCCGCGCCGCCTCCTCCAGCGCAATGCCAAGGCGCTCGGAAATGACCTGCGTCCGGTAGGCGACCGGTCCGACGACCCGGACGTGCAGGGCGTTCTCCCGGCGGCCCACCACCGCGGTCGCCGCACGGCCGACCAGCACCGCATGATCCTGGACGGCGTCGGCTACCACCTGCTCGGTGATCTTCACCAACCGCGCCTCCTCCGCCTCGGGCAGTTCCACCGGATCGGGCGTCAGCAGCTCGGGTGTCGCGGCCGCCAGGGCCCGGGAGAGTCGTTCGACGAAGGTCGGTGCCCGCTCTTCCTTCGCTTTCACTTCCCGCTCGCTCATGCCGGCGCGACGTGCCACTTCCTCGACCAGCTGATTGTCCACCAATCGCCAGCCGAGCAGTTCGGCTACGCGTTCGCCGACCAGCGACCCACAGGCGCCGAACTCGCGTGAGATGGTGATCAGCATCAGCCCTCCTTTCCTTGCCAGAGACTCTTTCGGACGAACAAGGTGCCGATGAGGCAGACCGCACCGTTGACCCCGATGCTCCAGGCCACGCCGAAGCGCTCGGCAATCCACCCCGCCTGAAACGCGCTGATCGGCGCCAGTCCCAGCACCACGAACGAATACACCGCCATGACACGGCCGCGGAGGTCGCTGGTGGCCGCCAGCTGCAACCCAGTGGCGGTCGCGATGCCCTGGCACGCCATCGCGGCCCCGGCACACGCCAGCAGGGCCAGCGCCAGCGGGAAGCTGCGCACCAATGCGAGGACGACCACGAGCGAAGCGAGCGTCGAGGAGGCGATGAGCGTCACCCGGCCCCGGGCGAAGCGATGCCCGGTGGCGCCGATCATGATCGCGCCGAACACGGCGCCGACGCCCACCGCCGACGTCAGCGCGCCGTAGCCGCTGGCTCCCGTCTTCAGCACTTCGCGCGCGTACACCGGCAGCATCGGAAGGAAGCTCCCGCCGAAGACGGTGAGCAGCATCATCAGGATCGTCATGCTGCGGAGCAGTGGCCGGGCCGCGATGAAATGCATGCCGGTGAAGATCGAAGGCCCTTCGACCGGCGGTCGCGGCACATGCAACTTCTGGATGCGTGACAGGCCGATGAGCACCGCGAGGTAGCTCACGGCATTCACCGCAAACGCCGCTCCAGAGCCCGCGGCAGCCACCACGACGCCGGCGATGGCCGGGCCGATCATGCGAGCGAGATTGTACGTCGTCGAGTTGATCGCCGCCGCGGAGATCAAGTCCTCCGGCGGAACCAGTTCCACGAGAAAGGCCTGTCGCGTCGGTACTTCGAACGCGGTGGCCAAGCCAAACAATACGGCGAGGCCCCAGATCCACTCGACGGTGATGTGGTGCGTCAAGGTGAGCCCCGCCATCACGGCGGCCTCCACCAGCATCACCGCCTGCAGGAACATGATGAAGCGCCGGCGGTCGACCCGATCAGCCACGACACCGCCGTACAGGGTGAACAAGAGCACCGGCCGGGTCGAGAGGGTGACGGTGAGCCCGACCGCGAACGCCGAATGGGTGAGCTCGAGGACCAGCCACCCCTGGGCAATCGACTGCATCCAGGTGCCGACCAGCGAGACGCCTTGTCCGACGAGAAAGCGGCGGAAGTCGGCGTGGCGCAGCGCCCGGAACGGTCCGTCGACGACGCCGACCCGGAAGTCGTCGAGTGAGTGGCGGAGCCTGGCGAGAGGGGAGATCACGGCCTGAAGTTAGCCAAGTCGTCTGATGCCTCGCATGCGGGGTCCCACCGATGGCAAGACGGGTGACGCTGGGGATCAGTCGAGGCTCGCATGCGGGGTCCCGCCGCTGGCCCGGTCGGATAGATCGCTTCCTATCGCGGCTCCTCCATGACCGTGCCCGCGGCGAAACCTCCACACGCGAGCGCCATTTTCGAGCCAGGAGGAGCGGCACCGGCCAAGGCGGACGCGCACGGGGGTCCGTCAGAGCGCGGCCATGAAGGAGGGTCGTCTTGGAAGCGGTCTGTCCGGCCGCGGCGGTTGACGGACTCCCCTGCGTGTGTGAGCCGCCCAGTGTGCTGGTCCCTTTTCCCTTCTCCTGCCTCTGGCTAGCATCAAGGCAGATGCGCTACACGACCTATTCGAAGTTTCTCGCCGGTCTCGCCGACCAGATCAACCTGCAGGCCCTGCTCGACCAGCTGGGCGACTTCCTGCTGCAATCCGGCTTCAAGGGGATGCCGGCGTGGTGGGGGGAGCCGGGCGACGACGACACCGACCGCACCATGGACGACCTGCGTCAGGCGATCCTCAAGGCGCTGATGGAGTCGGGCCAGCTCACCCCCGACATGCTCAAGCTTATGCGCGGCGAATCCACCGGCGACGAGGAGACCGACGCGCAGACCATCCAGCAGCTCGGCGAGATGCTCGACAAGATCGTCCAGCGGCTGATCGACGAGGGCTACCTGCGCACCGATGGACCGCCGGGTCGCGCCATCCCGGCCGACCAGTTGCCCGGTGGCCAGGCGCGCGAGGCCGCCCGGACCGTGCATTTCGACCTGACCGAGAAGGGCGCCGATTTTCTTGGGTATCGGACGCTCAAGGAGCTGCTCGGCGCCCTCGGCAAGTCGGCCGTGGGGGCGCACGAAACCACGCACCTGGCCACCAGCAACGAGGCCGAGGCCGCGAGCAAGCCATACGAATTTGGTGATGTCCTGAACCTCGATGTGCCCGCCACGCTCACCAGTGCGATCGCGCGGCACGGCCTCAAGATGCCGCTCGACCTCGACTACGACGACCTGATGGTGGTGCAAAGCGAGTATCGCTCATCGGCCGCGACCGTGCTGATGCTCGACTGCTCGCACTCGATGATCCTGTACGGCGAGGATCGCTTCACACCGGCGAAGAAGGTGGCGTTGGCGCTGACGCACCTGATTCGGATGCACTATCCCGGCGACTCGATTCGTGTGGTGCTCTTTCATGATGGCGCCGAGGAGATCCCGCTGGCCGCCCTCGCGAACGTGCAGGTGGGGCCGTATCACACCAATACGGCGGCGGGGCTGGCGTTGGCGCGGCGGATCCTCAGCGGCCAGCGGAAGGACATGAAGCAGATCATCATGATCACCGACGGCAAGCCGACCGCGCTCACCCTGCCCGATGGCGAGGTCTACATCAACTCCGCCGGTCTCGACCCGGCCATTATCAAGGCGACGCTGGCCGAGGTCGCCGCGTGCCGCCGCAGCAACATCATGATCAATACCTTCATGCTGGCGCGTGAGCAGCTGCTGGTGGAGTTCGTGAAGGAAGTGTCGCGCATCTGTCGCGGCAAGGCGTATTTCACGACGCCGTACACGCTCGGCCAATACGTGCTCATGGACTACATGGACAAGAAGACGAAAACCATACACTAGCCATCAATCTGCATCACCAATCTGCAATGTCTGATTTACTGCCCTTGTTTCCC
>JANYAG010000186.1 GCA_025361465.1 Gemmatimonadota bacterium | reverse complement strand
CCACGGTGGCCAGCTTACTGTGCGACCGTGATCTTGCCCTTCATCCCCATCGCGAGGTGCGGCAGGCAATACATCTTGTAGTCGCCCACGGGCATTCCGGCGAACGACACCACGGTCGAGTCGCCATCGGTGACCATCTTGCTGGAAAGCGGTGCCGTGCCGTCGGGCATGGCGGCGGTCAGCAGGCCATCGGCGCCGGCAGGAACACTGTCCTTCCAGAACACGATGTTGTGGGCTGCACCCGAGACGCCCTTGAAGACCACCTTGTCGCCGACCTTGATGGCGATTTCCGCCGGAACGAACCGGTAGGCCGTTCCTTCCATCACCATGTTGATCACGTGCGTTGCCCCGGTCGCCGCAGGGGCTGCCGCCGTCGTCGAATCCGGTTTCGCGGCGTCAGTCTTGGCGCCACCACATGCCGCAAGGACCATCGCCACACCGGCCACCATCGCTGTAACACGCATTCTGGGTCTGCCTCGTATCTGGTGATGTCTTGTCGGCATGGTCCCTCGACAATGCCTTCGCCCGGCCACCAGGAACTCGGGAACGCGAAAAAGTAGCGCCAGCGACCCGGTTCCCGGTAGTGCGTGAAATGCCGGAGGCGGCTAGCTTCCGGCCGCCAACCCTGGCCTTCCCTCCTCCTTCCGGGAGTTCATGGCGCCACCCCCCTGCCGCAGCCTCGGCCGCCACTGCCGCGCCCTGGACGTCACCCTTCGTGTCGCCGCCCTCGAAGGGGAGGAGGATCACGACGCCACCTGGCTGTTCGGCCATGTGGAACGAATCGACTTCGGACGAACGTACGAACATGACGAGGAGCTCTGGTCCGAGGCGACGCTCCACGTCCCCTGCAAGTACCTCAAGGTGGGACCCGATGGGTCACGGGCTCGCTGCCGCGCCCATGGCTTCAAGGGCAAGGTCCCGATGCCCCGCCGAGTCGCGGCGCCGCGCCGGTTGGGCGACGAGTGGTTCACCATCGTGGAAAAGGGCAAGCCGGTCTCCCGGCGGCTCGAGCATGCCCCTGCGGTGCGGCGGGCGCTGCCACTGGCGCCTGATTCCAACCCATGCGCGACCGCCAAGTGCCATACCAGCGACAATCGGCGCAAGGCCGCCTGTTGTCGTGACTTGCAGGTTGAGGTGGTCTGTTCTCCCCGCCAGACCAGGTTGGCAGCCCTGCTTCGCAGCCGGCAGTCTCCCTACCTGTGCAAGTTCGAGCGGGAGGACGAGCGCACTGTCCTGGTGGAGATGATCTCTGCCTGCGCCTACCTGAAGGAAGACGGCCTCCACTGCGACTTGCACGGCCGGAAGCGGCCTGATGGCCGCCCGGCGAAACCGGTCCTTTGCTCAACCTGGCCCGAGAAGCGCACCGGCCTCCACCCGGGCTGTGCCTTCCTGAACCGGCGCTTGAAGGTGTAAGTTGTTGATTCACATGGTGTTGTCGCGGGGTGTGTGGCCAGTCGGCCGGCGAACGTCTCCAGACTGAACACCTCCCCCCTCAACGGGCGGCTCGGATGGCATTTGACCTCGACGGCCTCTACCGCACGACCTACGCTTCGGTCGTCCGCTTTCTGTACCGCAAGGTATGGGACGCCGACCGGGCCGAGGATCTCGCCCAGGAAGTCTTCATGCGGGCCCTGGCGCATGAGCCAGAGAAGCCGCGTTCCTGGGTCTTTGCCGTGGCGGCCAACATCGCCCGAGACGAGGCCCGCTCGGCCATTCGGCGCCGGAAGCACCTGGTCCTGCTGACCCACGAGCCGGTCGCACTCCCCACCGCCAATGAGGATATCGCGGAGGATGTGGAGCACGCCGAACAGGAGGAGGAGGTTCGTCGGGCGCTGGCCACCCTGAGCCCCCGCGATCGCGAGGTGCTGCTGCTGTGGGACGCCGGCTTGTCATATCCGGAGATTGCCACCCAGACCGGCCTGGCCTTGGGTGCCGTCGGAACGACGCTGGCCCGGGCTCGCAAGCGCCTGGTGGCGGCGCACGACCAGCTGGAGGGACACGGTCATGAGCAGCGTACGACCGCACGTTCCTGAAGAGGAATTGCATGCGTACCACGACGGGGAGCTCTCGTCGGCTCAGCGGGCAGAGATCGCTGAGCACCTGCTTGGCTGCCTGCTCTGCCGCGCGCTCGACGGCGAGGTCGAAGAAGTACGCACCCGCACCAAGGTCCTGCTGAGCCGCGCGGTGCCACGCTCGACCCGACGGCCTGCGGTTGCCGGCCGCCGGCTGCTGGCACGCTGGGCTGGGCCAATTGCTGCCAGTCTGATCGCCCTGGCCGGCGGCACGGCCTGGCTGGCGCTGCAGCCCGGAGCGGCGCCGACTCCGCGCCTTGCCACGGCGGCGTTCGTCACACCGGGTCTCTTTGCCGATGCCATGTCGATCGCGACGCCGTCGAGTGACGACATTGCCCGTCGCTCGCTCAGCCTCGCGGCGCAGACCCGATTCCGGCCGCGGGTCCTCGGGCCGACGGTCATCCCGGTGTCCCGCGGCTCGGTCAACGCCCAGGGAATCGACGACATCGATCCTGCTGGTGGTGGCAGCTGGGAACCGATGACCTTCGACGGGGCGATCGAGGCCAGTCACGGACCGATCAGCCGACTCGACGGGTTCCCGGTCCTTCGCGTGCAGGTTCGCCGGAGCACCACCGGAGAGCGCCCGACCGTGTTGGTCCGCCAGCGAGCGCTGGATGGCCGGTCGCTGTGGGTGGTCGAAGGACCTGCGGACGAACTGACCTCGCTGAGCCAGATGTTCGAGGCCAGCGGCCTGAAGATGAGCATCCCGCTCCGCACGCGGCCTGATTACGTCGGCTCCGAGACCAACCCCATCCGCACCGAGCGCATGATCGCGGTGGCGGCCTACCTGCCGGTGGACAGCCTGGACGTGCTGCTGGGGAAACTGAAGCGGGAGTAGGCCGGACTAGTGCGCCGCCTCCCGCTCGAGCGTGATCATCGCCAACCGCGGTGAGACCATCGGAAAGGTCCGCGCAAACAGTCCATACGTCACCAGGAAGAGTCCCAGGAACGCCAGAGTGGGCGCGAGCTCCGGGAGTCCGAACACCGGGCCGGCCTCGGCGGTGATCGAGGGCAGCACCATCAGGTACCGTTCGAGCCAGAGCGCGCAGAGGGAGATGGAGGCAAAGAGCGCCAACGTGAGCGGTGACTTCTTCGGTGCCACGCCGATCAGGCCGGCGAACGGCAGAAGAAATACTCCGGCGCCCACGGCGGCACCGATCGGCCGCCAGGGACCCCACAGCCTGGCAAAGACGAAGCCGGTCTCCTCCGGCATGTTGCCGTACCAGATGACGAGGAACTGCGACCACATCAGGTACGTCCAGAACACGGTGAACCCGAAGCAGAGCTTGCCGAGATCGTGCCGCTGTTTGGGGCTGATGAACTCATCGAGCCCGGCGGCTGTGCGCGCGTAGAGCATCATCAGCGCCTGCAGCATCAACGCGCCAAGCCACGCCCCCATGAAATACCAACCGCCGAGGAGGTTGCTCGTCCAATGTGGCTGGAGCGCCATGATGCCATCGAACGCGATGATGGTCATCACGATGGCGTAGAGCGGAGCAAACACCCCGGCGAGCCGGTAGATGCGGGTATGGTTGGCGCCTTCGTCGTACCCCTGGAGCATCCGGTCGTACCGCGCACGACGGGCGCCGCTGACCCGGTCCTTGGCCAGCAGCAGATCGGGTAGCATGTCGCTCTTGATCAGCGCCCAGCCCACCGCGAACAGCAGGACCATCCCGACCACCAGTCGTGTCGCCATCCAGGAATGGGAGAGCCAGCGGGCCTTGCCCGGCGAGACGCCACCGAGGGCGGCCTGCATCGGGCCGTAAATGTCCTGGTATCCGACGGTGAGGATCAGGATCAGACCGACGAGTGAAACCGGGAAGAACCACGACGCGGCCTGGGACAGGCGGAGAATCACGCCGGACCACTTGGCGTTGGCGATCTTGTGGACGGCGGTGATCGCGATCGACCCGAACGTGAGGCCGGTGAAGAAGAGCCAGTTGACGTGAAAGGCCTGCCAGGCGCGGTGACTGCCGGCGCCGGCAAGCGACATCAGGAACAGGGCCACGCCGACCACGGTGATCCCGGCACCGGCCGTCACGAACGTGCCGTAGTCGGCGGACACGCTCTTCTCGACCAGCCGATCGCGCAGGGTGAGAGGGTCGAAGCTCATCACTTCGCTCCCGGAACAGGGGTGACCGGCGCGTTGGCTTGGAGCGAGCGCAGGTAGGCGACGACGGCCCACCGCTCATCCCGCCGATAGATCCGGTCGCCGTACAAGGGCATCACCCCACGACCGTAGCGAATCATGCTGTACAGGTAACCATCCGTGCGCTTGCGCGCCTGATCCGTGAGCAGTGAGGGGATACCGGTGATGAATTCCTTGACCGTCCCGTCGCCGGCGCCGCCGTACCCGTGACAGGGCGAGCAATAGATGTTGAAGACATCCTGGCCGCTGCGCGCCCCGGGGCCCGGCGGCGTGGCTGGCCGCACGAGCTTGTTGGCATACAGGGTGTCGAAGACGTAGGCGGAGAGCACCAGGTCGCCGACATGCCAGTCGCGCTCCCCGCCGCCAACCGGAATCGCGCCGGCCGGCGTGCGCCGGGGCACCGCGGCGCTGGCATAGGGATGCACGGCCTTCGACTTGATCATGTGGTCGAACCACGGAATCTTCTGCATCAGGAGGTCCGGCGACGGCACCTCGTTGTACCAGAAGTTGCAGCCGCCGATCCCGACCAGCATCGCCGCGAGCAGGAGCTTACGCGTCACGGGTCACCTCCACGGAGCCATGCCGGCGAAGCAGGGTCTCGATGGCTGGCGCGGTGTCGGCGGCGCAAGGAACGAACACCCCGATCCGGTCGTCGCTGAAGCGCGGATGATAGGGTCGTCCGCGCGGTGCCTTCAGCATCGAGAGGATGATGACCCCGGCCACGGTGGACAGGGCCCCGATCAGGATCGTCAGCTCGAACCCGAGCACGACGTAGGGAGGAATCGGGGCGATCGGCTTGCCGCCCACCAGCAGCGGCCAGTCGCGCGACATCCAGATCGTCATCCCGAAGCCGGCAGCGCACCCGAGGAGGCCGCCGATGAGGGTGAAGAGCCGGACCGGCGACACCGGATCGCCAATCGCGGCTTCGAGCTCGTGATTTGGCGCGGCCGAATAGACCGTGAGGTCGCGGTGCCCGACCGCCTTCAGGTCACGAATCGCATCACAGGCCGCGTCGAGATGATCGAACTGCCCCAGGACGCCCGCCACGGATTTCGGCATCAGAAGCCCTCCCGGTGGGGCTTCAGCCGCGGCATCGGGATCATTTCCTTGACCTCCTGAATCGCGACAATCGGGAAGTTCTTGTAGAAGAGCGTGAACCAGAGGCCGAACCAGCCGAAGGAGCCAGCGAGGATGCACCAGTCGGCCCAGGTCGGGTTGATCTGGCCCCAGACATACGGGATGTAGTCATTGGCCAGCGACCCGGCCACGATCACATACCGCTCGAACCACATGCCGATGTTGATGAAGATGGAAATCACGAACAGCGAGGTGATGTTCTTGCGAATCTTCGGAAACCAGAGCAGCTGGGACACAAAGGCGTTGCAGATGATCATCGACCAGCCCGCCCACCAGTTGGGGCCGAACGCGCGCCGCCAGAAGGTGGTCTGCTCGAAGGTGTTGCCGGAGTACCAGGCGATGAAGTACTCCATCCCGTAGGCATAGAACAGGATCGAGCCGGTGAAGAGGGTCAGCTTCGCCAGGTTGTCGAAGTGGTACTCCGTGATCATGTGATCCAGCTTGAGCGCCTTCCGCAGCGGGATGACCAGGGTCATCACCATGCCGACGCCGGAGTAGATGGCGCCCGCGACGAAGTAGGGCGCGAAAATCGTCCCGTGCCACCCGGGCACGATGGACATGGCGAAATCCCACGACACCACCGAGTGCACGGAGAGCACCAGCGGCGTGCAGAGGGCGGCCAGGTAGAGATAGGCCCGGGTGTAATGTCGCCACTGCGAATCGGCGCCGGTCCAGCCGAGGGAGAGGGCGGTATAGACCTTCTTCTTCCAGCCGCTGACATGATCGCGCACGGCCGCAAGGTCGGGCACCAGCCCCACCATCAGGAAGGTCGAGGAGACCGTCAGGTACGTCCCGATGGCGAAGACATCCCACATCAGCGGGGACTTGAAGTTCGGCCAGAGGTACCGCTGGTTCGGATAGGGCAGCAACCAGTAGAAGACCCACTGCCGCCCGATGTGAATGATCGGGAAGAGCCCCGCGGTCATGACGGCGAACACCGTCATGGCCTCGGTCGAACGGTACACGGCCGTGCGCCAGGGCGACCGGAAGAGAAACAGGATCGCCGAAATCAGGGTGCCGGCGTGGCCGATGCCGACCCAGAACACGAAGGTGGTGATGTACACCGACCACATGATCGGCGGACTGTACCCGGCGAGGCCGAGGCCGTACTTGAGCAGTGCCCCGAGGGTCACGAAGAGGACCAGGGTCAGGAACGCCATCGTACCGACGAGGATGTAGTAGCCGGTGGTGGGCTTGTCGGTGATGGTGCGGACGACGTCCCGAGTGACCTCGGCGTGGGTCATCGTCGGGCGGCTGGGATCGTGGACGACCACGCTCATCTCAGCGTCCCTCCCCGGCCGAGGCACCCGCCGGCGGCTGGTGCAGCACCTTGGCCAAGTAGGTCACCGCCGGTCGCACGTTGGTCTCCTCCAGCATGTGATAGCCGCGTGGGTCGCGCTTCCACTTCACCACCGCAGCGTCCGGATCCTTCACGTTGCCGAACGACAAGGCACCCGACGGGCACGATTGCATGCAGGCGGTCTTGATGTCGCCGTCGCGAAGGTCGCGGTCCTCGAGCCGGGCGGTGTTCTGTGCCCCCCGGATGCGCTGAATGCAGAAGGTGCACTTTTCCATCACGCCGCGGGCACGCACCGTCACGTCAGGGTTGAGCTGGAGGTTGAGCGGCTCGGGGAACGCCATCTCGTTGTACTTGCTCCAATTGAAATACCGGACCTTGAAGGGGCAATTGTTGCTGCAATAGCGGGTGCCGACGCAGCGATTGTAGACCTGGCCGTTGAGCCCGTCCGGGGTATGATACGCCGCGTACACCGGGCAGACTGGTTCACACGGAGCGTTGTCGCAATGCTGGCACATG